>NZ_JCALCX010000035.1:0-54909 GCF_059812565.1 Mycobacterium sp. NGS49
GGGGACGGCGGCAGTGGCGGCTACAGCGGAGCCGGCGGCACAAACGGCAGCGGCGGCGGCGGCGGCCGCGGCGGCCGCGGCGGCGGCGGCGGCGACGGCGGTTCCGGTGCCGGCTTACAAGATGTCGGCGGTGCCGGCGGCACCGGCGGAGCCGGTGGCAATGCCGGGGCTGGGGGCACAGTCGGCGCCGGGGGTATCGGAGGCCAGGACGGCAATTACGGCACTGGCGGCCTTGGCGGCAACGGCGGCAATGGCGGGCTTGGCGGCGATGGCGGCACCGGCGCCGCCGGCAGCACCGGCGGGAGCGGCTCGGCGGGCGGCAGGGGTGGCGACGGCGGTACCGGCGGCAGCAGCGGTACCGGCGGCATCAATGGCAGCGGCGGGAGCGGCGGCAAGGGCGGCGGCGGCGGCATGGGCGGCACGGGCGGTTCCGGCAGCGGCGCCGTCCGTGTCGGTGGCGATGGCGGCATAGGCGGCGACGGCGGCGGCGCCGGGGCTGGCGGTCTCGCCGGGGCCGGGGGTACGGGTGGCAGCGACGGCCACGCCGGCGCCGGCGGCACCGGCGGAAAAGGCGGTACCGGCGGCAACGGTGACATGGGCGATCCCGGCACCGGCAGTGGTCCCGGCGGCTCCGGCTTCGCGGGCGGCGCCGGCGGCAAGGGCGGGTCGGGGGGCAACAGCGGTGCCAGCGGCGTTAACGGCGACGGCGGCGACGGCGGGACCGGCGGCACGGGAGGTGTCGGAGGCACCGGCCGTTCCGGCGTCGGCTTACTCCTGGCCGGCGGAACCGGCGGCACAGGCGGGACCGGCGGCGCCGCCGGGCTCGGTGGTTCGGCCGGATCCGGCGGTACCGGCGGGGCCGAAGGTCTCGGTGGCGTCGGCGGCAGTGGCGGCACCGGCGGCACCGGCGGCACCGGTGATGACGGCGCCCTTGGCGTCGGTGGTGGCGCTGGCGGCACCGGCGGCATCGGCTTCGCGGGTGGTGGCGGAGGTGTCGGCGGCGTAGGCGGCGCCGGAGTTGGGTTCGGCACCAATGGCAGCGGCGGCACCGGTGGCAGTGGCGGAACCGGCGGCAACGGCGGCAACGGTGGTTCCGGCGTCGGCCTCCAACTCGCCGGCGGCAACGGCGGCCTCGGCGGCGGGGGTGGCAACGCAGGTGCCGGCGGTCAAGCCGGCATCGGTGGCGCCGGCGGTATAGCGGGCAGCGAAGGCTTTGGCGGTCATGGCGGCACCGGCGGCGCAGGCGGCGCAGGCGACAATGGCGCGCCCGCCGCCGGCAGCGCCGCCGGCGGTCCCGGACTCGCCGGGGGCAACGGCGGCAACGGCGGCGCAGGTGGCACCAGCAGCACCACCGGCCACGGCGGCAATGCCGGCAACGGTGGCACCGGTGGCACAGGCGGCAACGGCGGGGACGTCACCGGCGGCATCGCATTCGGCACAGCCGGCAATGGCGGAATCGGCGGCGGAGGTGGCGCCGGCGGCAATGGTGGCGCTGCAACCAACGGCGGCAGCGGGGGCAACGGCGGCAGTGGGGGCAACGCCGGCGACGGCGGCGACGGCGGCAGTGGGCCCCTGTTCACCAACGGCGGCAACGGCGGCGACGGCGGAAGCGGCGGGATCGGCGGCAGCGGCGGCGCCGCACTCGGTGGCGGTAGCGGTGGCACGGGCGGCGGCGGTGGCGTCGGCGGCGCCGCAGGCAATGGCGGCGGCGCCAGCCTCCAATTCAGCCCCACCACCGGCGGGAAAGGCGGTGCCGGTGGCAATGGCGGCATGGGCGGCGCCGGCGGAAACGCCGACATCGGCCTGGCCGGCACCGGGGGCATGGGCGGGGCCGGCAACAACGGTGGTATCGGCGGCGGCGGCACCACTCAGGGTGGCGCCGGCGGCGCTGGGGGTAGCGGCGGCACCGGCGGCAACGGCGGCACCGCAACGAACGGCGGCACCGGCGGCAACGCAGGCAACGGCGGCAGTGCCGGAAACGGCGGCATCGGTGGCGGCAGCACGGGCGGTTTCGGCCCTGCCGACGTCGCTGGTAACGGCGGCATAGGAGGTGCCGGCGGCGAGGGCGGCACCGGTGGCGCCGCACACAACGGCGGTAACGGCGGCAACGGCGGCAACGGCGGCAACGCCGGAACCGGCGGCAACGGCGGCTACGCCGGCATCTACAGCGACAACGGCACCGGCGGGAACGCCGGCGACGGCGGTGATGGCGGCGGCGGCGGCAACGGCGGTGCCGCGACCGGCGGCGGCAACGGCGGCAACGGTGGCGGCGGCGGTAACGCGGGCAAGGGTGGCGACGGCGGCACTGGCGACGTGTTCAGCACTGCCGGATTCAGCGGGGACGGCGGCACCGGTGGTAGCGGTGGGGTCGGCGGCGCAGCAACCGATGGCGGTAACGGGGGTAACGGGGGCACCGGCGGTAGCGGCGGAGACGGCGGTACCGGCGGCCCAAGTCGTTCCACCGCGACCAACGGAGGCACCGGCGGTGACGGCGGCGGCGGGGGCGCGGGTGGGGCCGCTTCCGGGGGCGGCGACGGTGGCATCGGAGGCAACGGCGGTATGAGCGGCGTAGGGGGCCTGGGCGGCACCGCCCTGAACGTCAATCCCGCAGGTGATGGCGGAGATGCCGGCGCCGGCGGCGCCGGCGGTGCCGGGGGCGCGGCAACGGGCGGCGGTGACGGCGGCGACGCCGGCACCGGCGGTATCGGATCGGCCGGCGGTGGTGGCGGTACCGGTGTCGGCACCGCCTCCGGCGGTACCGGAGGCCACGGCGGCAACGGCGGGGTCGGGGGCATCGGCGGCATCGCAACCGGCGGTGGCAACGGCGGTAGCGGCGGCAACGGTGGCAACAGCGGGGTCGGTGGGGACGGCGGCAGCGGCCCCCAGTACAGCTACACGGGCAACGGCGGCAATGGCGGCACCGGCGGCAGCGGCGGCACTGGCGGCCGCGGCGGCGACGCAGACCTCGGCAGCGGCGGCAGCGGCGGGGTCGGCGGCCTCGGCAACACCGGCGGCACCGGTGGCAACGGCAACAATGGCGGGACGGGTGGTACCGGCGGCACAGGGGGCGACGGCGGCGATGGCGGGGACGGCGGCGACGGCGGGCTGTCCGGAGGCGGTGGCGGCGCCGGCAACCTGCACGGCAACGGCGGCACTGGGGGTACGCCGGGAGGCACCTCCGGCGGCCCCGGGATTGATGGGGTCGACGGCACCGACGGCCACATCATCTGAGCCGGGCGCCCGCTAGCCCCGCCCGCCGACCCGCGAGCCACCTATTAGACCGGAATGAGCCCGTGCTTACGCGCCAACCGCGACCAGTTCTGCTTGTCCCGCAGCAGGTGCATCGACCTGCGCAGCAGCAGGCGGGTCTGGTGCGGGTCGATCACCGCGTCGATGAAGCCGCGCTCGGCGGCGGTCCACGGGATCGCCATGTTGAGGTTGTAGCCCTCGATGAAGTCCTTCTTGATCTGCTGCGCCTCGGGCGTGGTGGGGTCCGGGAAGCGCTTCATCAGCAACTGCGCGGCCCCCTCCGCGCCGATCACGGCGATGCGCGCGGTGGGCCAGGCGAAGTTGAAGTCGGCGGTCAGCTGCCGCGAGCCCATCACGGCGTACGCGCCGCCGTAGGACTTGCGGATGGTGATCGTCACCTTCGGCACGTCGGCCTCGACGACGGAGTAGAGGAACCGGCCGCCGCGCTTGATGATGCCCCGCTTCTCCTCCTCGGCGCCGGGCAGGAACCCGGGGGTGTCCACGACGAACACCAGCGGAATCTGGAACGAGTCGCAGAACCTGATGAACCGCGCCGCCTTGTCGGAAGCCTCGTTGTCGATGGCCCCGGACAGGTACATGGGCTGGTTGGCGATCACGCCCACCGGTCGCCCGTCGACCCGGGCGTATCCGGTGATGATGGCCGGCCCGTGCTGCGCGGCGACGTCCAGGAAGTCGCCGTCGTCGAAGATCCGCAGCAGGATCTCATGCATGTCGTAGGCCGCATTGTCGGAGTCCGGCACGATCGAGTCCAGCTCCAGGTCGGTCGGCGTGATCTCCGGTTCCAGACCGGGATTGATGACCGGGGGCTTGCCGAAGCAGTTGGACGGCAGGAACGACAGGAACTCGCGCACGTACTGGAACGCCTCGGCCTCGGAGTTCACCACCTGGTGGATGTTGCCGTAGCGGGCCTGCGCATCGGAGCCGCCGAGTTCGTCGAGGGTGACCTCTTCGCCGGTGACCTCGCGGATCACGTCGGGACCGGTGACGAAGAAGTAGCCCTGGTCGCGCACCGAAACGAGCAGGTCGTCCTGAATCGGCGAATAGACCGCTCCCCCGGCGCACTTGCCGAAGATCAGCGAGATCTGCGGCACCACGCCGGACAGCGCCTCGTGACGTTGGCCCAGCTCCGCGTACCACGCGAGCGAGGTGACCGCGTCCTGGATCCGGGCTCCACCGGAGTCCTGGATACCGATGATCGGGCAGCCGACCATCGCGCACCACTCCATCAGCCGGGCGACCTTGCGG
The DNA here is from genome assembly GCF_059812565.1 of Mycobacterium sp. NGS49. NCBI lineage: Bacteria > Bacillati > Actinomycetota > Actinomycetes > Mycobacteriales > Mycobacteriaceae > Mycobacterium > Mycobacterium sp. NGS49. The sequence goes on from NZ_JCALCX010000035.1 coordinate 4,516, forward strand.
CCGAACATCTCGCCGACCGTGCCCTGAAAGACGGTCTGGTCGTGCGAGAACACCCCGACCGGGCGGCCGTCGATCATGGCGTGGCCGGTGACCACGCCGTCGCCGTAGAGCGCGTTGGGATCGCCCGGGGTCTTGCACAGCGCCCCGACCTCGAAAAAGGTGCCCGGGTCGACCAGCGCGTGCACGCGGGACCGGGCGCTCGGGATGCCCTTCTTGTCCCGCTTGGCGGCCGCTTTCTCGCCGCCCGGCTCCTTGGCCAGCTCCAGACGAGCGCGTAGCTCGGCCAGCTTCTCGGCGGTGGAATGGATGACGGGAGCTGGTTCCGGAGCTAATTCGGTCACTACTTGCCTATCTCGCTCGTCAGTTCGGCCTCGATGTTGTCCAGCGCGCGGCTCATGTGTTCGCCCACCTTGGCGATGATCGGCTCGTCGATGGCCTGGATGTGCTCACCACCGATCGGCACAACCTCGAGGTCGGCGACGTACTCACCCCAGCCGCCGTCCGGCTTGCGGATGCCGTACCGCGGTTCGAACATGATCGCGTCGTCATGGTATCGATCGGCCATGTAGAGCGTGACGTGGCCATCGAACGGCTGGATCTCGGCGGTGTCGATGGCCCGGTTGTCCAGGTACGACGTCCGCTGGTGCTCGATGATTCCGGCCGGGATCTGCACGCCGCTCTGGCTCACCGCTTCCAGCACGAACCGGACCTGGCCATCGTCGTCGAGTTCCTCGAGCTGCTCGTACGGGATCGCCGGGATGGTGACGTTGAACGTCTTCTCCGCGAACTTGGCGTAGCGGTCCCAGCGCTTGCGGACCTCCTCCTTGGTCTGCGGAATCTCCTCGCCGGCGCGCACGGCGTCGATCAGGCCGACCCACTTGACGTCCTTGCCCAGGCGCTTCAGCCCGATCGCGCACGCGTAGGCCAACACCCCGCCCAACGACCAGCCGGCCAGAATGTAGGGTCCGTCGCCCTGCATCTCGATCAGCTTCGGGACGTACTGCGCGGCACGTTCTTCGATCGACCCCTCGACTCGTTCGAATCCGTACATCGGCGTGTCCGCAGGCAACCGCTTGAGCAGCGGCTCGTACACCACCGTCGAGCCGCCGGCCGGGTGGAACACGAACACCGGTGTCCGCGAACTGCCCTCGGGCCGCGCCCGCAACGTGCGCACGAAGCCGTCGATCACGCCGGCCTCCAGGTAGTTGCGCACCTTGTCGGCCAGCGCCTCGATGGTCTCCGAGCTCTGCACGTCCTCGACGGTGATCGCACCGTCCGCACGCTCGGAGAGCCGCTGCGCCATCTTGGCGGCCTTCTCGTCGTCCAGCTTGGGCAGCGGGTTGAAGATGCCGCCCGCGGACTTGCCGGTCACGACGGCCCAGGTCGCGAAGACGACACGCTCGGCGGCGTCCCGGGGCGGGACGTCGGAGTTCAGCGCCTTGGCGACGGCCTCCTGACTCAACGCACCAGCCGTGGGCTTCTCGCCGTTACCGGCGGCACCGTTGAAGCCGGGGCCGGCCGGATCGGTCGGTGGCGGCGGAATCGGCACGTCCGACGGCGGCGCGGCCGGCGCTGCAGGTTCGGCCTGCGCTTCGGGTTCCGACTGCGTCTGCGGCTCGGCTTGCGGGTCGGGCGCCGGCGCCACCAGGCTGGCCGGCGAGGCGCCGCTGAGCAACTCGGCCTGCGCCCGGGCGATCTCCTCGGCGGTCTGCGTCTTCTGGTACTCGTGAAGCTGCTCGACCTCGTCGCGGTGCTCGATCGCGTACTCGATCAGCTTCTCCACGGCGTAGAGGTTGGCGTCGCGCACGGCGGTCAGCTGGATCGGGGGCAGGTCGAAGTCGTACTCGACGCGGTTCTTGATCCGCACCGCCATCAGCGAGTCCAGGCCCAACTCGATCAGCGGCACCTCCCAGGGCAGGTCCTCGGGCTCGTAACCCATGGCCGCCGCCACGATGGTGCCCAGGCGGTCGGCGATGGTCTCGCCGGAGTCCGGAGACCAGCGGCCGACGTCTGAGGGCAGGTAGCGGTTGGTCAGGCTGTCCGTCAGCGTCTCGGCGTCGGGCTCCTCGACGGCAGCCGCGGGCACGGCCGATTCGGCCGTGATCGCCGTGCCGGCGCCGACCGCGACCGGCAGTACCGCTTCCGAACCGCCACGCGCCACCAGGGCGTCATAGACCAGCGTGAAGGACTCGTCGATGCGGGCGTGCACCTGCACCGAAGCGCCGCCGGGATGGCGGGTCAGCGTCGTCACCAATCGCGCGCCCTCGCCGGGCACCGCGCGCTTCTCGGCCGCCGTCAGCGTCGCGTCCGGCAGGACCGCCGCGGCGGCGGCTTTGACCAGTGCCGCAAGATCGGGCGTCCTCTCCCGGGGCGCGTACTCCCACACATGGCGACCGTCTGGCAGAGCAACGTGGGCGCCCGGCATCAATATCGAGCCATCCCCGGCGAAATGCGCGTCCAGCCAGTGTTCCTTGCGCTTGAACCGGGTCGGCGGGATGTTCGCGTAATCCTCTGGCCCAGATGCACGGGTGAACAGGGTGCGTACGTCCAGGTCGTGGCCGTGTACGTACAGCTGCGCCATGGTCGAGATCATCGACTCGACCTCGTCCTGCTTACGCGCCAGTGTCGGGATCAGCTGGGCGTCATGCAGACCGGCGGAGGCGGTGGTCAGGCCCACCTGCATCAGCGCCACCGGGTTGGGGGCGAGTTCGAGGAAGGTGGTGTGCCCGCTGTCGACGGCGTTGCGGATGCCGTGGGTGAAGTAGACGCTGTGCCGCAGCCCCTTCTTCCAGTAGTCGACGTCGTGGATCGGCTCACTGCCGGGCTTGATGTAGCGGCCCTCGTGCACCGTGGAGTAAATGCCGCAGGTGGGGCGCATCGGCTTGATGCCCTGCAACTCCGCGGCCAGCTCACCGAGCAGCGGATCCATCTGCTGGGTGTGGCTGGCGCCCTTGGTCTGGAACTTGCGGGCGAACTTGCCCTCGGATTCGGCGCGGGCGATGATCGCGTCCACCTGCTCGGGTGGACCGCCGATGACGGTCTGGGTGGGTGCGGCGTAGACGCACACCTCCAGATCGGGGAAGTCGGAGAACACCGTCTTGATCTCGTCGGCGGAGTACTCCACCAGCGCCATCAGCCGGATGTACTCGCCGAACAGCATCGCTTCGCCCTCACCCATCAGGTGCGAACGCGAGCAGATGGTGCGGGTGGCGTCTTGCAGGGACAGACCGCCGGCGAAGTACGCCGACGCAGCCTCGCCCAGCGACTGTCCGACCACCGCGGCGGGCTTGGCGCCGTGGTGCTTGAGCAGCTCACCGAGGGCGATCTGGATCGCGAAGATGGTGACCTGGGTGGTCTCGATGCCGTAGTCCTGCGAGTCGTCGAGGATCAGCTCGAGCACCGAATAGCCCAGTTCGTCCTGGACCAGCGCGTCGACCTTCTCGATCCACTCGGCGAAGACGGGGTTGCGTAGGTACAGGCTCTTGCCCATCTTGCGATGCTGGGCACCGAAACCGGCGAGCACCCAGACCGGGCCGTTGGTCACCGGGCCGTCGGTGCTGAACACATTCGGCCGCTGCTTGCCCTCGGCGATCGCGCGCAGGCCCTTGATGGCTTCTTCGTGGTCGTGGGCCAGCACCACCGCGCGCGAGCGGCCGTGGTTGCGCCGCGACAGCGAGCGGCCGATCGACTCCAGCGACGACGCCTGCCCCTCGGGGCTTTCCATCCAGTCCGCGAGTTCGGCGGCGGCGGCCTTCTTGCGCGAGGTCAGGAACGCCGAGATCACTAAGGGAACAGTCGGTTTGGGAAAATCAGGTGCGAGTTCTTGTGTCGCAAGCTCTTCCAAAGCGGCGGCCTTCAACTGCAGCGCCTCTTCGGTGACACCCGGCAGTTCGTACTCGTCCGCGGCGGCGGCCGGAGCGTCGTCGTCGATGATCTCGCCGTACTCGTCGAAACGCAGCGAGTGACCCACTCCTTCGGTCAGCTCACCACCGGCGGATACCACCGCAGCCTGCGGCGCCGCGGCCGGCTCCTCGGGTTCCCGCTCGATGACGTCGCGCGGCAACACCTCGCGCACCACCACATGCGCGTTGGCGCCGCCGAAGCCGAAGCTGGACACGCCGGCCAGCGCGTAGCCGCCGTAGCGAGGCCAATCGGTCGGCTCGGTGATCACCTTCAGGCGCATGGCGTCGAAGTCGATGTAGGGGCTGGGGCCCGCGAAGTTGATCGAGGGCGGCAGCTTGTCGTGCTGCAGTGCCAGCACCACCTTGGCCATGCTCGCCGCGCCGGCCGCCGATTCCAGGTGCCCGACGTTGGTCTTGATCGCACCCAACAGCGCCGGGCGGTCGGCCGGACGGCCCTTCCCGATGACGCGGCCCAGCGCCTCGGCCTCGATCGGGTCACCCAGGATGGTGCCGGTGCCGTGCGCCTCGATGTAGTCGACATTGCGCGGGTCGATGCCGGCGTCCTTGTAAGCCCGCCGCAGCACGTCGGCCTGGGCGTCCTGGTTCGGCGCGATCAGGCCGTTGGAGCGGCCGTCGTGGTTGACCGCGGTGCCGGCAATGACGGCCAGGATCTGGTCGCCGTCGCGGCGGGCGTCGTCGACGCGCTTGAGCACCAGCATGCCGGCGCCCTCGGAGCGCGTGTAGCCGTCGGCGTCGGCGGAGAAGGACTTGATCCGGCCGTCCGGCGCCAGTACCGCGCCGATCTCGTCGAACCCGAGCGTCACCGCGGGGGTGACCAGCGCGTTGACGCCTCCGGCCACGACCACGTCGGCCTCGCCGTTACGCAGCGCCTGCACGCCCTGGTGGATAGCCACCAGCGAACTCGAGCACGCGGTGTCGACCATGACCGAGGGGCCGCGGAAATCGAAGAAGTACGACACCCGGTTGGCGATGACCGCACCCGAGTTCCCGGTGATCGCGTACGGGTGCGCGACCGTCGGGTCGGAGATGGCCAGGAATCCGTAGTCGTTGTTGGTCACGCCGACGAAGACGCCGACCGATTCGCCGCGCAGGCTGGACGCCGGGATGCGGGCGTACTCGAGCGCTTCCCAGGTCAGCTCCAGCGCCATCCGCTGCTGCGGGTCGATGTTGTCGGCCTCGGTCTTGGCCACCGCGAAGAACTCGGAGTCAAAGCCCTTGATGTCCTTGAGGTAGCCGCCGCGGGTGCGGGCCTTGGCGACCCGCTCGGCCAGCCGTGGCTCTTCCAGGAATTCCGACCAGCGCCCCTCGGGCAAGTCGGTGATCGCGTCGCGGCCTTCCATCAGCGCCGCCCACGTCTCGTCGGGGGTGTTCATGTCGCCGGGCAGCCGGGTGGACATGCCCACGATCGCGATGTCCACCCGCTCGGCCGGGCCATTGCGGGACCAGTCGGCGGCGTCGGAACCGTCGTCCTCGGGCCTCTCGGGTTCGCCCTCGATGATCCGGGTGGCCAGCGACTCGATGGTCGGGTGCTGGAACGCCACGGCCACCGACAGCGTGACGCCGGTGAGGTCCTCGATGTCGGCGGCCATCGCAACCGCGTCCCGGGAAGCCAGACCCAGCTCCACCATCGGCACCGACTCGTCGATGGAGTCCGGTGACTTTCCGACGGCCTTGCCCACCCACTCGCGCAGCCATTTGCGCATTTCGGGGACCGTCATCGGAGTCTTGTTCTCGGGCGAGGGCGTGTTCTCCTGGCTTATGTCAGACATCAGCTACCTTGTTCAGTCGATCATTCAGATGTGGCGAAGCTGGTCGCGGAGTTGACGCCACTGCGCAAACTGCCGTCGAGGTAGGCCGCCCGGCAGGCGCGGCGGCCGATCTTGCCACTGGAGGTTCGCGGGATCGAACCGGCCTGCACCAGCAGCACGTCGCGCACGGTCACTCCGTGCCCGACGGCGATGGCCGCGCGGATGTCGTCGGCGATCGGCTGGTATTCGAGCTTGTGGGTTCCGGCGGCACGCTCGCCGACGATCACCAGTTGCTCGGAGGTGTCTTCCGCGTCGAACTTGAGGCCGGCGTGCGGGTCGTCGAAGACCTTCTGCGGCAGTTCGTTGGCCGGCACCGAGAACGCCGCGACGTAGCCCACCCGCAGCGCCTTGGTGGATTCCTGCGCCGTGAACTCGAGGTCCTGCGGGTAGTGGTTGCGGCCGTCGATGATGACCAGGTCCTTGATCCGGCCCGCGATATAGAGGTGCCCGTTGTGATAGGTGCCGTAGTCACCGGTGCGCACCCAGAAACCGTCGTCGGCGGCCCCTTCGGCGCGTGACTCGCTGACCCGGGACTTCAGGATGTTCTTGAAGATGTTGGCGGTCTCTTCTTCCTTGTCCCAGTAGCCGACGCCCAGGTTGTTGCCGTGCAACCAGATCTCGCCGATCTGCCCGTCCGGGAGCTCGCTGGCCGTCTCGGGATCGACGATGACGGCCCACTCGTCGACACCGACCTTGCCGGCGGAGACCTGCGCGACAGCCTTCGGTGAGTCGGCGGCCACCTCGACGAAGCGCTGCTTGTTCAGTTCGTCGCGGTCGACGTGGATGACGGTGGGCGACTCGTCCATCGGGGTGGTCGAGACGAACAGCGTCGCCTCCGCCAGACCGTAGGACGGTTTCACGGCGGTCGGACGCAGGCCGTAGGGCTCGAAGGCCTTGAAGAACTTGCGCAGGGACGCCGGCGAGACGGGCTCGCTGCCGTTGAGGATGCCCTTGACGTTGCTCAGGTCCAGGGGCGGCTCGTCGTCGCGTGGCAGACCGCGCACCGCAGCGTGCTCGAAGGCGAAGTTGGGTGCTGCGGAGAACGTGCCGCCGGTCTCGCCGGGCTTACGCGCCAGTTCGCGGATCCAGCGGCCGGGACGGCGCACGAACGCGGCGGGCGTCATGAAGGTGAAGCTCTGGCCGAGCACCGACGTCAGCAACACCGTGATGAGCCCCATGTCGTGGAAGAACGGCAGCCAGCTGACGCCGCGGTCGCCTTCCTGGCCTTCCAGGGCGTTGAGCACCTGCACCACGTTGGTGGGCAGGTTCAGGTGGGTGATCTGCACACCGGTCGGGGTGCGGGTGGACCCGGAGGTGTACTGCAGGTAGGCGGTGGTGCTTTCGCCGGCGTCGGGCTCTACCCAGGTGGAAGCGACCTCGGTGGGCACGGCGTCGACGGCGATGACGCGGGGACGTTCCTTGGCCGAACGCGCGCGGATGAACTTGCGGACACCCTCGGCGGATTCGGTGGTGGTCAGGATCGTCGACGGGGTGCAGTCGTCGAGGACGGCGTGCAGCCGGCCGACGTGGCCGGGCTCGGAGGGGTCGAACAGCGGGACCGCGATCCGGCCGGAGTACAGGGCACCGAAGAAGGACACCATGTAGTCCAGGTTCTGCGGGCAGAGGATGGCGATGCGGTCACCCGGTTGGGTGACCTGCTGAAGGCGGGCGCCCACGGCGCGGTTACGGGCGCTGAACTCCGACCACAAGATGTCGCGCTCGATACCGTCGCGCTCGGTGGAGTAGTCCAGGAAGCGGTACGCCAGCTTGTCGCCGCGCACCTTCGCCCACTTCTCGACGTGACGAACCAGGTTGGTGTTGGCCGGGAACCGGATCTTGCCGTTCACGATGAACGGGTTGTGGTACGCCATATCGCCCTCTCCTGTCACAACACAGCTCGGCGTGAGCCGGTGGCGTTGTCTTCGTGGTCGGCTCGGCCGACGGCTAATCCTTATTGCGTTGCGGCCCCAGATCGTTTCGCGCACATGCGCAGGCCGATCGTCGCGAGCCCTGGACCCGATCAGGTCGTCAACATCCTCTTAAATTCCTCTTAATGTTAAGGGCCGGGGCGCGACGGACCAAATCACACGGTACCGCTGATTACAGCTACCATCTGCGTGCTCGCGCTAGTTTCGCGAATGTTCCTCGCCCGTTGTGAGTGAACCCGAACGTCGGGGCGTGTATTCGGTGGTCAGCGATCCGCAGCTGGGTCACTGCGCGGGTTTACCGTCGCTGCATGTGAAGTACATGTGAAGTTGCTGCAACGGCCGGGTCGCCAGGGGAAGCTTGAGTACCGGGATTGACGGGGGCGGCTGAGAGGTGGTCGCAAATGTCGTTTGTGTTGGTTGCTCCGGGCTTCGTGCAGGAAGCGGCGGCCGATATCTTGCAAATCGGGTCGGCCGTTCGGGCGGCGAATTCGGCGGCGGCCACAGAGACAACGCAGCTGATGGCAGCGGCTGCCGACGAGGTTTCGGTCCAGATCGCGGCGCTGTTTGGTGCCCATGGCCGGGCCTACCTGGCGGTGAGCGCCAGTGCGGAGACGTTTCACACCGCGCTGGTTCACGCCTTGCAGTCGGGCGCCGGACAGTATGGGGCCGCCGAGGCGGCTAACGCGTCACCACTGGCGATCCTGGAACAAAACGTGCTGGCGGTGGTCAATGCCCCAACCCAGCTGTTACTGGGCCGCCCGCTGATCGGCAACGGGGTCAACGGCACCCCAGGCACCGGTCTGCCGGGTGGGCCGGGCGGGTTATTAATCGGTAATGGTGGCGGCGGCGGCTCGGGTGTCCCCGGCGGCAACGGCGGAGCAGGCGGTGCTGCGGGATTGGTCGGCACCGGCGGTGCTGGCGGCGCGGGCGGGACGGGTGTTGCCGGCGCCGGTGGTAGCGGCGGAGGGGGTGGGGCCGGCGGCCTGTTGTTTGGGGCTGGCGGGACTGGCGGCGTTGGTGGGCAAGGTGCCACTGGCTTCGCCGGCGGCTCCGGCGGGGTTGGTGGCAGCAACGGATTTTTCGGTGGTGTTCCCGGTGCCGGCGGCGCAGGCGGTACCGGTGGCCCCGCCTTGTCCGGAACACCGGGTACCGGCGGCGTGGGCGGCACCGGGGGGGTGAATAAGGCACTGATCGGTTGGGCAGGCGGCGTTGGCGGGGCCGGCGGGCAGGGAGGCGCCGGCACGGTCGGCAGCCCAGGTATCGCGGGTGGCGGCGCTCTCAACGGCACCGGCGGGGCCGGCGGTTCCGGTGGATTGGGTGGACCGGGTGGAGTTGGTGGCGCTAGCCAGGCGTTGCTGTGGGGCACCGGCGGTGCTGGTGGGGTGGGCGGAGCCGGGGGACCTGGCGGGGCCGGCGGGGCCGGCGGCACCGGCGTGGGCTTCGGCGTCGCGGGTGGCGACGGCGGCATAGGCGGGGGCGGTGGGACTGCGGGTCTAGGTGGTGCCGGCGGCTCGGCCAGCGGTGTGTTCGCCGCGGCTGGGCAACTCGGCACCGGCGGCACCGGCGGCACCGGCGGTACCGGCGGCGCGGGCGGCACCGGAGCCGCCAGCATCACCCCAGGCGGAGCCGGCTTCGCCGGTGGCTCCGGCGGGGCCGGGGGGACGGGCGGGAACGCGGTGAGCGGCGGCATCAACGGCTCCGGCGGGGCCGGCGGCACCGGGGGAGCCGGTGGCGCCGGGGGGGCGGGTAGCGACAGTGTGACCTTTGGTACCGCTGGCACCGGCGGCAGGGGTGGAATCGGCGGCAACGGCGGCACCGGCGGCACGCTCGGCAGCGGGGGTATCGGTGGCAGCCTGGGGGCCGGTGGAACCGGCGGACAGGGTGGCGCGGGCGGGGCGGGCGGCAACCCTCAGGTCACCGTTGCCGGCAATACCGGCAGCACCGGTGGGACTGGCGGCGAGGGAGGGGCCGGCGGAGCCGGCGGCAATGCGGCAGGTCCAGGCGGGCTCAGCGGGTCCGGCGGCGCGGGCGGAGTCGGCGGCGCAGGCGGGACCGGCGGCAAGGGATTCCCCGATATCGTCTTCAGCCCAGCCACGGCCGGCGGGTTGGGTGGAGCCGGCGGCACCGGCGGGGCTGGCGGATCCGCCGGCTTGGTCGGTAGCGGCGGCCAAGCAGGCGCCGGAGGGGCTGGTGGCCAGGGCGGAACCGGTGGCATTGGCGGGTCGGGTGCGCCCGGCACTGGCAACTCGGGCGCCCCGGGCGGTGCAGGCGGGCAGGGTGGGACGGGAGGCACCGCGCAAGTCGGCGGCATTAATGGCGCGGGCGGGACTGGCGGTGACGGCGGTCTCGGCGGCGCCGGTGCCAGCGCTGGCGCGCTGGGCCAGGTCGGCGGCACCGGCGGCACCGGCGGAGCCGCCGGAGCGGGCGGTGCCGCGGGCAGCGGCCCAGGCGCGGCCGGGGGCAAGACCGGTAACGCGGGCACCGGCGGCACCGGAGGCACCGGAGGCAACGGCGGCAACGGAGCCGCCAACACCAACCCGGGTGGCACCGGCTTCACCGGCGGCGCCGGAGGCCAAGGCGGGCAGGGCGGCGCCGCCGGCGCCGGCGGAATCAACGGTTCCGGGGGTCTGGGTGGCAATGGCGGAACCGGCGGCACCGGAGGCACCGGCGCGTCGGTGGCAGGCGGCGACGGCAAGGTCGGCGGCACCGGCGGCACCGGCGGAGCCGCCGGGGCGGGCGGGGCGGCCGGGACCGGAGCAGGCGCGGCCGGGGGCAAGACCGGGAACGCCGGCACCGGCGGCACCGGCGGCACCGGCGGCACCGGCGGCACCGGAGCGGCCAGCACCAGCCCGGGCGGCACCGGCTTCACCGGCGGCACCGGAGGCCAAGGCGGGCAGGGCGGCGCCGCCGGCCCCGGCGGCATCAACGGCTCCGGCGGCACCGGCGGCACCGGCGGCACCGGCGGCACGGGCGGTACCGGCGCGGCCCTCCAGAACGGCGGCGCCGGCGGGCTCGGCGGCAACGGCGGCGGTGGCGGCGGTGCCGGCAGTGGTCCGGGAGCCGGCGCAGCCAGCGGCAACGGCGGCGCCGGCGGATCGGGCGGCGCCGGCGGGGGCGGCGGTGTCGGCGGTCCGGGCAGTGACGGCGGGGACGGAGGCGCCGGTGGGGCCGGCGGCACAGGTGGGACTGGCGGCAACAGTAGTGTCGGCGGGCTCAACGGGTCCGGCGGGGCCGGCGGCGGCGGCGGTGAAGGCGGGGCAGGCGCGGCCGGAGGTTCCGGTGTGAGGGCCGGTGTAGCCGGCGGCGACGGCGGCGACGGCGGTGCTGGTGGCGCCGCGGGAGCTGGCGGGGCGGCCGGTACCGGGGGCGGCGGCGGAATGATCGGCGCCGCGGGCACCGGCGGGACCGGCGGTGTCGGGGGCAGCGGCGGGGCCGGGGATCAGGGGGCGGTCGGCAGTGCCGGCGGCGGCACCGGAGGCGCTGGCTTCGACGGCGGCGACGGCGGAAAGGGTGGCGCCGGTGGCGCCGGCATCGGCGGCGTCAACGGCGGTGCCGGCGGCGGCGGCGGTGCTGGCGGCGCCGGGGGCGAAGGTGGTGGTGGCGGATCGGGCAACGCGACCACAAACGGGGGCGGCGGGGGTAGGGGCGGAGACGGAGGAGACGCCGGAGCCGGCGGGTCCGCGACAGATGGTGGCGATGGAGGCGCAGGTGGTCTTGGCGGATCCGGCGGTCGCTCCGGCGCAGGCGGTTTAGCCGCTTTTGACGGCGGGGCCGGCGGGAGTGCCGGTCAGGGCGGCGATGGGGGTGGCGGAGGGGCAGGCGGGCAGGCCGACGGCGGCGGCAATGGCGGTGTCGGCGGGACCGGCGGGACCGGCGGGCAGGGCAACACCGGTGGAACAGGGCGGGTAGCCGGCGGTACCGGCGGCAGCGGCGGCTTCGGTGGCGCCGGCGGGTTCGGGGGTACCGCAGCTGGTGGCGGAAATGGAGGTCGCGGTGGTGGTGGCGGTTTGGGAGGTTTGGGGGGGGCTGGTGGCGGCGCAACCTTCCTAACAGGTGTCGGAGGTAACGGCGGAATCGGCGGCACCGGCGGCCTGGGCGGGTTTGGTGGTCTCGCGATCGGCGGCGGTGACGGTGGCGCTGGCGGCAGCGGCGGGAGTGGCGGCGAAGGTGGCGTCGGGGGCAATGGTCAGGTCCGCGGCGGCAATGGTGGCGGCGGTGGCGGCGGAGCAGCCGGCGGAAACGGCGGCAAAGCAGATGGCGGGGGCGTCGGCGGCAATGGCGGCGGTGGCGGCAACGGCGGCGTCGGTGGTAGCGGCAGTCGCTTTGCCGTGGGAGGAAATGGCGGTTTCGGCGGCAATGGGGGCAACGGTGGCACAGCGGGCGGCGTCGGCGGGTCCGGCGGATTCGGCGGTGCGGGCGGAACGCCCGGTGGGACCAAAGGTGGCAATGGAAGCCCCGGCAATAATGGATGAATCGGACGCCGCAGTGCCCACAAGCGCACAGTATGCAACGGTGTCGCGGCGCCCAAACTGACAATTCGTGTCGGTCGCGGCAGGCCCCGTTGGGCGGTGTCGGTGGAGCCGGCGGCGATGCCGGGAGCGGCCCGTGGTGCCATCGGAGGCGTGAGCTACGACCTTGTCGAGCCCGCCCTGCCAAGCCATCCCGATGTCGCCTGGTGTCAAGGCGGATCCTGCGCCGCGGTCCCGGAGTACGACGAGCCGCTCAGCTGTGCTTGGGATGCGGCGCCTTGTCCAGCACTCCCTGGGCCCAGTTCAAGGTCCACTGGGTGGCGGACATGCCGCCCGCGTTCCAGAAGTCGGTGGTGGCATACATCGCGTGGATGGGCTGCCCGGCACCTCCGGCCAAGGTGTTCAGCGTGGTCGGCAGGTTGGCGGGACTGAACGCCTCTTTCGGCGCGGCGCAGATCAAGTCGCCCTCGGCGCAGATCTCGTTGGTTCGGCTGTCCAGATCGCCGAAGCCGCCGGGGCGTGCACCTGTCATCGTCAGGCCGAGCCCGGCCAGCACCGGCACCTCGTGCAGGGTGATCTCGGCACCCACGCCCGGCGGGGTCGGCGGAACGTTGTTGCCGACACCCTCCTGGCGGCGGCCGTCGGCGATCAACGTCACACCCAGCACCAGGTCCTCGTCGACGGGACCGAGGCCCGCACCGATATCGCTGGCGACGTCGCCGGCGATCACCGCACCCTGCGAGAACCCGACGATCACGTAGCTGGTCAGCGGGCACCGGTTGTTCATGTCGGTCAGGGCCTTGACGGTGGCCCGGGTGCCTTCCGCGCGGCTCTCGTTGTAGGTCATCTGACCGTCGGCGCTGAGCGGATTGCGGAACTGCGCCGTGTAGGGAACGGTGTATGTCTGCACGCGGCCAGGGGCGAACTGCTGGCCGATCGGCCCGGTCACGTTGAGCAACAACGCCTTCGGAAACTGCGTCGGGTTCAGCGGGTCGTCCGTCGGCCAGGATTCCCAGGTACCCGGCACCGAGATCAACTGCACGTCGGGGCAGGAGGCATCCTGGGAGGCCGGCCGCGGTTTCTTCGGGTGCGACGTCGTCGGCCCGGTAGGCAACACGCCCGGCGGAACCGCGCTGGGCGGAACGTCGCGATGACGTAACAGCATCACTCCGCCGATGATGACCAGAGCCACCACCAGAGCCATCGACGCGGCCGCCAACCAGGCAAGCCGTCGGTGGCGTTTGCGCCGCGCGCTGCTTTTGGCCATGTTCTCCCGCTCACAGAGTCCGGTAGGACCCTCGTTGGGTCCCGGCGAATGGGTCGGGCAAGCGCCTCACCAGGTAACGCACCGTCGCGCCCTACTCACCCGCGCAGCGTGGTGATGCGGACATACCGCGCTCTGCTGCACTCCCTAGAGGGTACCGGCCGTTGGCACCGGCCCGGCCCATCGAATTGGCCGCCCGGCTCGCCGCGCTGCGCCGCGCCTGCGATCACCGCTAGCGAATGGCGCCGACCAGGTCGCCCGACATGGCGCCCAGCTGCCCGGCCCACGAGCCCCAGCCGTTGTCGCCGCCGCCCGGGAAGTCGAAGTGGCCGTTGTGGCCGCCCACGTCGCGGTAGTGCTGGTAGAAATTCCGGCTGTCACCCATCGCGGCATCCGCGGCGCCGAGCATGGCGGCGGGGTTGCTGGATCCCCCGGCGGTCGGGCTCCACACCCAGATACGGGTGTTGTTCTGGGCCAGCAACGCCTCGTGCACCCACGGGTCGTGCCACTTCCACCGGCCGAGCTGTGGGGCTCCCCACATTCCGTTGCCGTCCACACCGCCGAATTGCTGCAACCCGGCCAGGATCGCGCCGTTGGTGGCCGTGCTCGACGGGTACAGGAAGCCCGACAGCGAGCCGGCGAAGCCGAAGCGGTCGGGGTGGAACGTGGCCAGCGCCATCGCGCCGTAGCCGCCCTGGGAGGCGCCGACGACACCGTGCCCGCCGGGCGCCAGGCCCTTGTTGGCGGCCAGCCAGTCAGGTAGTTCGCTGGACAGGAAGGTGTCCCACTGCTTGCTGCCGTCCTGCTCCCAGTTGGTGTACATACTGAAGGCGCCACCGGCCGGGGCCACCACCGAGATCCCCTTGCCGGCGAGAGTGTTCATCGCGTTGCCTGCGGTGACCCAGTTGCTGACGTCCGGATTGGCGTCGGCGGCGTCCAGCAGGTACACCGCGTGTGGCCCGCCCGCCAGGAAGGCGACCGGGATGTCGCGGCCCATGGCGCCCGAGGGCACCATCAGGGTCTCGTACGGGGCCGCCGTGGCGGTGCCCGCTGATCCCAGCGATGCCGTCACACCCCCCAACGCCACTGACAGCACGGCAACGCAGAACAGCCGTAGCACTACCGACAGACCCCTCATGTCCACCCTCCATGGTGTGACGCTGTGCACGACAAGACCTAGCCCGCAGGTAGCTAACCACACCCGCCGCAGCGGGATAAAGGGGAGATAACGCTGACGGCGGCGACCCGAGTGGGTCGCCGCCGTCAGGCGGTTGTTTATCGCGAGCGCGGCTTAGGTGCCAGTGCCCTGGTTCACACCAACCGCAGCGGCGGTGGCAGGACCAGCGCCGGGCGTCGCACCCAGCGTGCTCTGCAGGTCACCCTTCATGGCGTTGAGCTGCGCGCCCCAGTACGGCCAGTCGTGCGTGCCGTTGGCGTCGAAGTTGAACACCGCGTTGTGTCCACCGGCGCCGTTGTAGGCCTCCTGGAACTTCAGGTTGCTGGTCCGCACGAAGCCCTCGAGGAACTTGGCGGGCAGGTTGTTGCCACCGAGGTCCGACGGCTTGCCGTCACCGCAGTAGATCCACAGCCGGGTGTTGTTGGCCACCAGCTTGCCGACCTGCAGCGACGGGTCGTTGCGCTGCCACGCCGGGTCGTCCTTGGGACCCCACATGTCGGACGACTTGTAACCGCCGGCGTCACCCATGGCCAGGCCGATCAGGGAGGGCCCCATCGCCTGCGACGGGTCCAGCAGCGCCGAGAGCGAGCCGGCGTAGATGAACTGCGCCGGGTGGTAGGCCGCCAGGATCAGGGCCGACGAGCCGGCCATCGACAGGCCAACCGCGGCGCTGCCGGTCGGCTTGACCTGCTTGCTGCTGGCCAGGTACGCGGGCAGCTCGCTGGTCAGGAAGGTCTCCCACTTGTAGGTGGTGCAGCCGGCCTTGCCGCAGGCCGGGTTGTACCAGTCGCTGTAGAAGCTGGACTGGCCACCGACCGGCATCACCACGGAGATGCCCGACTGGTTGTACCACTCGAACGCGGGGGTGTTGATGTCCCAGCCGTTGTAGTCGTCCTGCGCACGCATGCCGTCGAGCAGGTACAGCGCCGGCGAGTTGGCTCCACCGCTTTGGAACTGGACCTTGATGTTGCGGCCCATCGCCGCCGAAGGCACCTGCAGGTATTCCACCGGCAGTCCCGGACGCGAGAACGCACTCGCGGTCGCGGAGCCGCCGACGAAGCCGACCAGACCCGAGAGCAGCGCCGCACCAACGGCACCTACCATCAGGCGGCGCGGCATACCTGTCACGGCGCCACGAAACCTGTCAACAAGCTTCATCCTTGCTTCCTCATCCTCATCCTTTGTGGGCACGTCCTTGAGCATCGCTGTGCTTGGGGGCGTGTCCCGAACTGGGTCAGACTGCACGCACGCGGCGCTGCAGTGCATCCGTAGTCAACCACACGTTGAGGCTCCAGCTCTCCTCCGGGACGGCACCGACGGCGTCCTCCAACGGCGATTCGACACCGTTTCGGCTCGGCGATCGGCTGCCGGAAATGCCATTTCCGCATGTGCCCGCCGACGCGTGCATGCTGGTAACAGCTCACATGTGATGTTGCTGTCAACTTCGGCGGGGGCCAGATCGATCGCGCCGACGCGTCGAATAAGGATTCTTAAAAAAATTCTGAGCCGCACCGTCGCGCGAATGCCGATTCTGTTGCGGGTATCACTCACTCGCGCGGCGGCGCCGGCGGTACCTTCGGGATTTCGAGCCCGCACTTGATGAGTTCGTTACGCGGTACCCGGTCGATCCGGTACTGGGTGAACTCGTAGGCGTGCAGCAGGTTGGAAAAGAATCGGTGCAGGGTCATCGGGGCCCGTACCGAGTTGAGCACGGCCCGGGTTCCCGGGCACTGCAGCGCTGCCTCCGCCTCGGCAACCCACTGCGGGTCGAGATAGCCCGGGATGCCCGGCGGCCATTTCACCCACGGCCCGTCGGCCACCACCCAGTCCGGGAACAAGTTCTTGTCGTGTCCGATCCGGCCGTGCTTCAACCGCTCGGTGTGCGCCGCCAGCGGGTTCGCCAGCCCGATCTGATCGATCACCCTGACGTCCAGCCCGACGTTCATGCCCAGCATGCCCAGGTTGGTGAAGAACACCGTGTGCTGCGGCTTGCGGTCCGCGGGCACCCCGGGGCTGCCGGGCGGGATCATCGGCACCAGATCCCACTGTGTGTAGTTGCCCGACGGCAGCAGGAGCGCACCTTCGGGCGTGTTGTCGAGTGCCACGAGTACGGCCGCCATCCGCGGGTAGTCGAGGTAGTCGGCGGCGGTCACCGGGTGTGCGCGTCCGGTTGCCTGCGCATAGAAGCGTCGTTCGTCAACGATGCCCGAGTAGCTGACGTGGGTGGCGTCGTCACCCATGCCGGGTGAGTTCGCCGCCCACAGCGACCACCCGGCCACCGCCAGCCAGAGCACGCTCACCGCGCCGGCCAGCCAGTAGCCGGTCTCCTTGGCGAAATCCTTGCCGTCGGGAATCACCACCGGGATGACGGCCAGCGGCGCCAGCAAACAAAACAGAGGCGTCAGCAGCACCCGGCCATGCATGAAGTCGCCGCCTTGCCGGATCCAGTACAGGGCCTGCAGCAGACCGCTGATCACCATCCAGGTCACCACGGCGGGCGGGCTCTGCACCGCCCGGGCCAGCCGGCCGTATCCCGGCGCCAGCGTGGGGCGACTGAACGACGGCCGGCGTCGTGTCGCCGTCAAAACGATTCCCAGCGGGACCAGCAGAACGACCGGCATCCACAGCGAGTAGGGCGCATTGAAGTTCGCCAGATAGGTCAGGCCTTGTGACCACTTGTCTCCCGCCGCGTCCTTGGCCAGTGCGGTGCCCGGGACCAACAACCCGTAGTACCCCATCCGGAAGATCTGGTAGGCGACGGGCAGCAGCCCGCCGGCCAGCACGATCAGTCCGCGGCGCCGCCAGGTGCGGGCGGCGATCATCATCATGATCAGCGCGGCTCCACCGATGAGCGCCAACTCGGGCCGCACCAGCACGCTGCAGCCCGCGACGAAGGACAGCGCTGCGATGAACCACTGGCTTTCCGGGCGCACCCGCAGGGGTTGCGCCCAGCAAACCATCATCCACCACAGCAGGCCCAGGTACGCCATCACCAGCCCGCTCTCCAGGCCCGACGTCGCGAAGTCCCGCGCCGGGGGCACCGCGATGTAGACCAGCGCCCCGGCCGGCAGCATGATCGCGCGGCGGCCGCGCAGACTGGGCGCGTACAACCGGCCCGTCCCCAGCATCAGCAGCACTATGCCCAGCACCGACAGCGTCAGCGCGGCGGCTAACGCCACGTACTCCAGCTGCAGCGGGCCGCCCACCCAGCTGCAGACGTACAGCAGATAGGTCCAGGCGGTCGAGGTGTTGGCCTCCACGCGCTCGCCCGCGTTGAACACCGGCCCGTTGCCGGCCAACAGGTTTCGCACCGTGCGCAGCACGATCAGGCCGTCGTCGGCGATCCAGCGGCGTTGCCAGGCACCCCAGCCGAACAGCAGCGCAATCACCGCCACACTGATCCACAGGCTGACCCGCACGCTGACGTGGTAGGGGAACACCGGCCACTTGACCCGCCGGACGGCCGGCCGCCACGCCCCCCGATTCAGCGCCGCCGCCTGGAGAGCCCTGAACCTTTCGCTAGCCGAAAGCAACAGCAGCACCAACTGTTGCGATCCACGCCAGGGCCAGCAGCTGCAGCACGCGGTCGCGCAGCGCGATGTCCTCGGGTTCCCCGGCCAATCCACCGTCGACGTCCACGGCGTAGCGCAGGATAGCGATGGTGAACGGGATCATCGAGACCGCGAACCACGAGCCCGAGTAGCGGTCGCGCTCGAACGCCCACAGCCCGTAGGACATCACCACCGCGGTGGCTGACAGCGTCCAGACGAAGCGCAGATAAGTGCTGGTGTAGCTCTCCAACGACTTGCGGATCTGGGCACCGGTGCGTTCGGACAGCTGCAGCTCGGCGTAACGCTTGCCGGCCACCATGAACAGCGACCCGAATGCCGCCGTCAGCAGGAACCACTGGGAGAGCGGGATGCCGGTGGCCGCGCCGCCCGCGATGGCCCGGATCAGATATGCCGACGACACGATGCAGATGTCGATCACCGCTTGGTGTTTGAGCCCGTAGCAGTACCCCAGCTGCATCACCAGATAGACCGCCATGACCACCGCCAGGTTCGGCGTCAGCCACCAGGACAGGCCCAGCGAGGCGGCACCCAGCACCACCGCCAATGTGTAGGCCAGCGAAGGGGGTACCACCCCGGCGGCGATGGGCCGGAAGCGTTTGGTGGGGTGCTCCCGGTCGGCCTCGACGTCACGCACATCGTTGATCAGGTAGATGGCCGAGGCCGCCAGGCTGAACACCACGAAGGCGATCGCGACCTTGATGCCCATGGAGCCCCAGTCGTAGGACACGACGTGGCCGGCCGCGTCGCGGGGGCGGGTGTGGTCGCCGCTGCCCGCCGCGGCCAGCGGCGCGGCCAGCACCAGCACGTTCTTGACCCATTGCCGCGGCCGGATGGCCTTGATCACCCCGGTCACCAAGTTCTTCGGGGGTCCACTCACTTCCACCAGATCGTCGCTCATCGCACCCACCTTTGTCGGGCCGCGCTGTCCACCCGGACGGCTGCTGCGGCAACCCCGGCACCGAGAGCCACGCCGGCGGCGACGTCGCTGGGATAGTGCACACCCAGCAGTATTCGCGACAGCGCCATCGGCGGTACCAGCACCACCGGCAGCGGCAGGCCCGTAATTCTGCCCAGCAGGATCGCCGCGGCCGTCGTCGACGTGGCGTGCGCCGACGGGAAACTGAGCCGACTGGGCGTACCGACGTTGACCATCACGGCCGGATGATGCGGCCGTTCGCGCCGTACCACCCGCTTGACCACCACGGCGGCGGCGTGCGCGGCGAAGGTGCCGGCGCCGGCCACCACCCAGTCCCGGCGGCGGCGGGGATCCAGCACCGCCCCCAGCAGGGCGAGGACCAGCCAGCCGATGCTGTGCTCGCCGAAATGCGACATGGCGCGGGTGACTGGAAGCACCCCTGGGCGCTGCGTCAGCGCCGCCTGGACGGCCACCATCGCTGCGACCTCACCACGCGGCGGGTCGGCCGGTTCATCCATGGCTGGCCGCGCCGACAGAATCGATGGGCAGCACCATCTCCCACTTCTGTTTGCTGGACAGCACGGGCAACGCCTCGCGGTATACCCGCCGCATCTCGTCGAAGCGGCGGGCCAGCTGGCGCTGCCGGCGCAGTGACTGCATCAGCAGGGAGACCATCTTGGCCCGGTCCCGCTGCCGGTAGACCACGCCGCAGCCGTCGGCGGTGGTGACGGTGACGCCGTCGACCGTGCAAAGCCGGAACCAGCGCGCGTCCTGCGTCGGCACGTTGAACTCGGGGCGCACGTGGTGAGCCGGGTCGGCGGCCTTGAGATTGTGCAGGATGCCGCGCGCCAGCCGGTAGCCGATCACCACCGGGTTCACCGGCGGCTTCATCACCGTGTTCTTGTGCAGTGGCGGCGGCAGCTCGCTGGCCGCCGGCAAGACCACCGCGTCCGGGTAGGCGGTGCGCATCTGCCGCACTTCCGGCAGCGCCGATTCCAGGATGGAGAAGATGTGCTCCGGACCGGCGAGAAAGTCGTCGATGGCCCTGTTCTGAATCTCGACCGTCGAATACTCAAGGCAGGCAAGGTGTTTCAGTGTCGCCTTGAGATGGCTGCGGACCAGCCCGGAGACAATGTTTTTTGGGCCGTCCCAGTGCATCGCGGCGACCACCAGTCGGTTGCGCAGGTGGAAATAGGCCTGCCAGTCGATCGCGTCGTCCTTGTCGCTCCAGGCCATGTGCCAGATGGCCGCGCCGGGCAGCGTGACGGTCGGATAGCCGTGCTCGGCGGCCCGCAACCCGTAGTCGGCGTCGTCCCACTTGATGAACAGCGGCAGTGGCTGGCCGAGCTCCTCGGCGACCTGCCGCGGGATCATGCAGGTCCACCAGCCGTTGTAGTCGACGTCGATGCGCCGATGCAGCAGCTTGCTCTTGTCCTCGCTGTCGTTGAGCGGGTACTCGGCGAAGTCGTGGTCGTACTCGGTATGCGGCGCGGCCGTCCACATGAAGTTGTTCCGGTCCACCACCTCGCCCATGATGTGCAGGTGGGACGGCTCCTGCAGGTTGAGCATCTGGCCGCCGACCAGGATGGGACTCTTGGCGAACCTGCTCATCGCCAGCACCCGCAGGATCGAGTCCGGCTCGATGCGGATGTCGTCGTCCATGAACAGGATCTGCTGGCAGTCGGTGTTCTTCAGCGCCTCGTACATGACCCGGCTGTAGCCGCCCGATCCGCCCAGGTTGGGCTGGTCGTGGATGGACAGGCGGTTGCCCAGCCGGGCGGCCGCGGCCGGGAAGTCAGGGTGGTCGCGTACCTTGCGGGTGCCCTGATCGGGCACGATCACCGCGCCGATCACCTCGTCCACCAATGGGTCGACGGTGATCTCCCGCAGGGCGTTCACGCAATCTGACGGACGGTTGAAGGTGGGGATGCCGACGGCGACGTTAGGGGTGCCCGGCGCCGGGACGGCGGCATACCAGCCGCCGCTGAGCAGGGTGACCTTCGTGTCGGTGGTGATGTCGAACCAGATCCAGCCGCCATCCTCGAACGGCTGCAACCCCACTTCGATCTCGAGCACCGCCGGGGCCTCTTCGGTGCCACCGAATGCTCGTCCCTCGATGAAGATCCGGGCGCCGGTGGCCTTGGTCCGATACAGGTCCACGCGCCCGCTTCCGGTGAGCTCGACGCGCAGCACCACCGATGTGCAGATCGACCAGCGCCGCCAGTAGCTGGCCGGGAACGCGTTGAAGTAGGTCGCAAACGACACCTCGGATTCGCCGCCGATCTGCAGCGAGGTCCGACTGGTGGCGTGCGCGCGGCGGGAGTTGGTGGTCGACTCCTCGAGGTACAGCTTGCGTACGTCGAGCGGTTCGCCGGGACGCGGCAGGATGATGCGCGACAACAGGCTTACGGCACTCATGCCGATGCTCCTTCAGCCAGGGGCGCGCCGTCCCGCAGGTGCGGCGCGAGGAGGTTCTCGTACATGGTCAGAGCGCTGGCAATGGCCATGTGCATATCCAGATACTGGTAGGTGCCCAAGCGCCCACCGAACAGCACCTTCGCCGCCGCGGTCTCGGACTTCGCCCTCGCCCGGTAGGCGGCCAGCAGGGCGCGGTCGGCCTCGGTGTTGATCGGATAGTAGGGCTCGTCGTCGTCCCCGGCGAACCGGGAGTACTCGCGCATGATCACCGTCTTGTCGGTCGGGTACTCGCGCTCGGGGTGGAAGTGGCGGAACTCGTGGATGCGGGTGTAGGGCACGTCGGGATCGTTGTAGTTCATCACCGGGGTGCCCTGGAAGTCACCGCAGTCGGCCAGGACTTCCAGCTCGAAGTCCAGGGTCCGCCAGCCCAGCCTGCCTTCCGCGTAGTCGAAGTAGCGGTCCAGCGGCCCGGTATAAACAACCGGGGCCTCGGGACTGGCGGCGCGCAGCCCGTCGCGCACGTCGAACCAGTCGGTGTCCAGCCTGACCTCGATGCGGTCATCGGTGGCCATTCTCTGCAGCCACGCGGTGTAACCGTCCACCGGCAGGCCTTCGTAGGTGTCGCTGAAGTAGCGGTTGTCGAAGGTGTAGCGCACCGGCAGGCGGGTGATGTTGGCCGCCGGCAACTCCTTGGGGTCGGTCTGCCACTGTTTGGCGGTGTAACCCTTGACGAAAGCCTCGTACAGCGGGCGGCCGATCAGCGAGATGGCCTTCTCCTCCAGGTTCTGCGCGTCGGCGGTGTCGATCTCGGCCGCCTGCTCGGCGATCAGCTTGCGGGCCTCGTCCGGGCTGAAGTACCTGCCGAAGAACTGCGACACCAGGCCCAGGCCCATCGGGAACTGGTAGGCCTGCCCGTTGTGCATGGCGAACACCCGGTGCTGGTAGCCAGTGAAGTCGGTGAACTGCCGGACGTACTCCCATACCTTCTTATTTGAGGTGTGGAAGAGATGCGCGCCGTACTTGTGGACTTCGATCCCAGTCTGCGGTTCGGCTTCGGAATAGGCGTTACCGCCGATGTGCGGGCGCCGCTCGACAACAAGGACCCGCTTGTCGAGTTGGGTGGCCACGCGCTCGGCGATCGTCAGGCCGAAAAATCCGGAGCCGACGACAAAGAGGTCGTATCGAGCGGTCATCGGTTGCCTAGGGTATCCGACCTTGCTGCCAAAACCCGACTTGGCGGGTCGGCCCGGGCCGGGTTTTCCCAGGTCCGGCCCGAACAGGCGCGCGCCGGCGGGTGAACGTCACACCTGAGACCCACTCACCTCACGATTCGGTATCGCCACACTAGTCACACCAATCTCACTCGTACCATCGGTCATGTGGGTCTCCGACCCGACTTCACTAATCCAGATTGAGGAGACTTCCGTGCCGAACCGACGCCGACGCAAGCTCTCGAAGACCATGAGCGCGGTCGCCGCCCTGGCCGTCGCAAGTCCTTGTGCCTACTTCCTTGTCTACGAGTCGACCGCCGACACCAAGCCGGTGGAGCACCACGAGTTCAAGCGGGCGGCCAGCGTCGCCGACCTTCCGAATGAGTTGATCTCCGCCCTGTCGCAAGGACTGTCGCAGTTCGGGGTCAACCTGCCGCCGGTGCCCGCGCTCGGCGGTACCAGCGGAGCAAGCACCGGGCTGGGCACCACCGGCCTGGGGACCACTCCGGGCCTGGCCAGTCCCGGCCTGGGCACCACCGGATTGGGCACCACTCCCGGGCTGGCCAGCCCGGGTCTGACGCCGGCCACGCCCGGCTCACTCGCCCTGCCCGGCACCACCCTGACGCCGCCGACGGCCGCGACGGGAACGGGCGTCAACCCCGCACTGACCAGCCCCACCGGGGTGGCTCCCGGTTTGACGAGCCCGTCCGCGCTGAGCCCGGCCACCGCCACCGGTGAGGTGCCGATCAGCGCGCCGGTCGGCCTGGACCCCGGCGCCGACGGCACGTACCCGATCCTGGGTGACACCTCCGGACTCGGGGGCGGCGGCACCGGCCTGTCGCCGGTCAGCCCGGCGGCCACCGGCGGTAGCGGTGGCGGCGGGCTGGTCAGCGACTTGATGCAGGCCGCCAACCAGCTGGGTGCCAGCCAGGCCATCGACCTGCTGAAGGGCCTGATCATGCCGGCGATCATGCAGGGCGTGCAGGGCGGTGCCGCGGGAGCTCCGGCGGCGGCGGGCGCCACGCCCGCGCTGCCCGGCGTGCCCGCGGCGGCGGGTGTGCCCGCGCTGCCGGGCGTGCCCGCATTGCCCGCAGCCGGCGCACCGGCCGCGCCGGCCGTGCCCGCGTTACCGGCGGCGGCGGCACCTGCGGCCGCAGTGCCGGCGGCACCGGTGGCGGCGGTGGTAGCGGAGGCGCCACCGGTCTAGCCGCCCGTTTATGAAGCCTGTCACGTGACGGCACCGCAGAGCGCGCGCTGGACCGGGCCCCGGCAACCCGCCCAGCCATCATTCCTCTGCGGTGTCGTCGACAGCTCGGCATCCCCCTCGCGAGCAGACGCGAAATCGCGCGGGAGCATGCGCTCCGATGCGATTTCGCGTCTGCTCGCCAAAAAAACTTGACCCGCACCTGGGCCGTGTCGCCTCACCAGAAACATTAGACACACACGTAACATCAACGGGTGTCCCGCGGTCGCGCACCCACGATGTTGCTCACCGCCGCCCTGGCGACCGTCGTCATTGTGTCGTGGGTGCTCATGCGCCCGCCCACCGGCGTCCATCCGTCACCGCCGGCACGCGACACCCAACTTGCCGAGCAACCGCTGATCGGCCTCGGCGGCGGCGTCACCGTCCGCGAACTGACCCAGCAGACCCCGTTCGCGCTGGTCGCGCTGACCGGGGACCTGGCCGGCACCTCGGCGCGCGTGCGGGCCAGGAAGTCCGACGGCACCTGGGGCCCCTGGTACCAGGCCGAGTACCAGACTTCGGCGCCCGACCCCGGCACCTCGGCCGGGCCGGCCAACGAGCCGCGCAGCACCGAGCCGGTGTTCGTCGGCACCACCACCAGCGTGCAGATCGCCGTCACCCGCCCCGTCGACGCGCCGGTGACGCAGCCGCCGCCCACGCCGGCGCAGCAGGGCGGCCTGGGCTACCGGCCGGCCACCAAGGAGCAACCGTTCGGGCAGAACATCAACGCGATCCTGATCTCGCCACCCCAGGCACCCGCCGAAACGCACTGGACTCCACCGACCGGCGTCACCATGCCTGGCCAGGCACCGCAGATCATCAGCCGGGCGGAGTGGGGCGCCGACGAGTCGCTGCGGTGCGGCAGCCCCGAATACGACCGGGGCGTGCGCGCGGCGGTGGTTCACCACACCGCCGGCAGCAACGACTACTCACCGCTGGAATCGGCCGGGATCGTCAAGGCGATTTACACCTACCACAGCAAGACGCTGGGCTGGTGCGACATCGCGTACAACGCGCTGGTCGACAAGTACGGCCAGGTCTTCGAGGGCAGCGCCGGCGGCCTCACCAAACCGGTGGAGGCTTTCCACACCGGCGGCTTCAACCGGGACACCTGGGGTGTGGCCATGCTCGGCAATTTCGACGACGTGCCGCCCACCCCGGTGCAGATTCGCACGGTGGGACGGCTGCTGGGCTGGCGGCTCGGGATGGCCGAGGTCGACCCGAGAGGCACGGTGGAGCTGGAATCCGCGGGCGGCTCCTACACCACCTTTCCCAGCGGCGCGATCGCGAAGCTGCCGGCCATCTTCACCCATCGTGACGTGGGCAATACCGACTGCCCGGGTAATGCCGCCTATGCGTTGATGGACGAGATCCGGGACATCGCCGGGCATTTCAACGATCCGCCGGAGGAACTGATCAAGGCGCTGGAGGGCGGTGCCATTTACGAGCACTGGCAGGCGATGGGTGGGATGAACAGCCCGCTGGGCGCACCGACTTCGCCGGAGGCCGACGGCGCGGCCGGATCGCGTTTCGTCACCTTCGCCAAGGGCGCCATGTACTGGTCAGCGGCCACCGGGGTGCAGCCGGTCACCGGCGCCATCTACGACGCCTGGGCGGCGCAGAGTTACGAGCACGGTCCGCTCGGGTTGCCGACCAGCGCCGAGATCCAAGAACCACTGCAGATCACCCAGAACTTCCAGCACGGGACGCTGAACTTCGAACGGCTCACCGGCAACATCACCCAGGTCCTCGACGGGATCACCACACCGCTGTCCACCCAACCGCCGAGCGGCCCGAACGTGCCGCCCGAGCATTTCTCGTTGCCGGCGCACCCGGCCTGAGGCCGACGCCGCGGCCGCTGGCACCGCGATATCGCCCGCTATCCGCCGCCACCGGCCGGGCTGGTGTCGTTCGGGATCGGCTGAAGGCTCTGCAGGGAAGCGCGAGCTGCCTGCCTGGCTGCAAGCCAGGCGGCGAACTCGTTCTCGGCGGCCTCATACAGTTCTGCAGCACTCGATACGGCCTGCACGAACCCGGCGTGAAAATTCGCCAGTTGGGCACTGAACAACTCATAGGCTTTGCCGAAATCGGAGAAAACCGACGCGATGCTTACCGAAACCTCGTCCAAACCGGCTGCACCCAGGCCAGTGATCGGTCCCGTGACCGCCGCATTGGCCGCGCTCAGCGCCATGCCCATGCGCTCCAAATGGGTAGCCGCCGCCGACAACGTCTCCGGCTTCACAACCAACACCGCCACGCGAACTCCTACCAACGCAAAGTACGACTTCACATGATCTTGGGCGAGACCATCGCTGGAAAACTTGATTTCGCCAGAAGTTCGACCAAAGTATGGCCTGCGTTATCTCTGCGTCGAGGCTGGGCTGTGGCCCGGTTTACTCTACGACCTGTGCCCGACACGCCATACCTGACTATCGACCTCGACCGGGTACGCGGCAATTTCAGCGCGCTGCAGGCCGCGCTGCCCGGCGCGGAGATCCGCTACGCCGTCAAGGCGAACCCCGCCGCGCCGATTTTGCGGTTGCTCGCTGCCGAGGGAGCGGCATTCGACGTCGCTTCGGTGGGTGAGGCCGGTGCCTGCCTCGCCGCGGGCGTCGACGGCGATCGGCTGGCCTTCGGCAACACCGTCAAGAAGCCGGCGGCGGTGGCGGCGGCGTATGCGCGCGGGGTCCGCCTGTTCGCCTTCGACACCGAGCACGACGTGACCGTGCTGGCCGAGCACGCCCCCGGGGCGCGGGTGGAATGCCGGATAGCCCCGGCCTTTCCGTCGTCGGTGACCCCGTTCGGCGACAAATTCGGGTGTGCGCCCCGGCAGGCCGCCGCCCTGCTGCGCTACGCGCGCTCGCTCGGGCTGACGGCCCAGGGCGTCAGCTTTCACGTCGGCTCACAGCAGCTCGACGTGTCCGCGTGGGACCTCGGAATCCGTTGTGCCGCTGCCATATTCGCTGAAGTAGCCGATCTGACCACGATCAACGCCGGCGGCGGGTTCCCGCTTCCGTACGCGGTCGGCGCACCGGACCCGGAGGTGGTCACCGCTGCCATTCGGTCGGCGCTGGCACGGCATTTCGGTTCTGGGGCACCACAATTGGCGGTGGAGCCGGGCCGGGTGATCGTCGGTTCCGCCGGCACCATCGCCTGCGAGGTCGTGTCGGTGCGCACCGGTACCGACGGGCGACGCTGGGTGTATCTCGACGTCGGCCGCTACAGCGGGCTGGCGGAAACCGAGAACGAGTACATCCGCTACCGCCTGCGTACGCAGCGCGACGCTGACCCTCGCGCGGACGCCGTGCTGGCCGGACCGACGTGCGACGGGGACGACGTGCTCTACCAGTGCTATCCGCTGCCGGTGACGCTGCGGCCCGGCGACCAGGTCGAGATCCGCGACGCCGGCGCCTACACCGCAAGTTATGCATCCGTGGAATTCAACGGGTTCGCGCCGCTGCCAACGTATTGCGGATCCGGCGGCACGATGGGCCGGACGATTGTCGAGCCGCTGGCACCGGGACTCACCCGCAGTTGGACGCTGTCAGAGGTGCTCTGCGACGTGCGGACCGAGTACCAGGAGCTGGTCATCGGCCGCACCGAGCAGGGTGTGGCGCTGTTCAGCGACGGCGAACGCCAGAGCACCGAGTTCAGTCAGCTGGTTTACCACGAGGCACTGCTGGTGCCCGCGCTGCTGTTGGCCGGCCGCGTGGAGCGGGTACTGGTCATCGGTTCCGGGGAAGGTGTGGTGAGTCAGCTGGCCGTCGCCGCGGGAGCGACGCACGTCGACCACGTCGACATCGACCGCCAAGCGGTGCGACTGTGCGCCGACCACCTGCCCTACGGCTACTCGGCGGACGAATTGCGCAGGGCCGAAGCCGGATCCGGTCCGATCACCATGCACTACCGGGACGGCTGGGACTTCGTGGAACGGTCCACGTCGTCCTACGACATCGTGGTGGTCGACCTGCCCGACGAGCGATCCGATACGGCACAGCACAATCGCCTCTACGGGACCGCCTTTCTGCAGCGGTGCCGCGCGATCGGACGGGTGGTCGTCGGCCAGGCGGGCTGTCCGACCCTGTGGCGCAACCAAACGCTGGTCTCGTCCTGGCGGCGCTTCCGCGAAACATTCGGCACCGTGCTGTATTTCGGCAGCGACGAGCATGAATGGGCGTTTCTGTCCGGCCTTTCGGATGCCGTCGCGGACCCGGTTTCGCTGATGACCGGCCGGCTGACCACCCTGCCGTATCGGCCGCAGACCATCGACACCACCGCACTTATCGCAGCCACCGTCCCGCCGAGAACGCTGCGGGACGCTTCGTCAGCGCCGGGACGTGGCGCGGTCGCGGAGCCCGCGCAACATTCCACGTTCCATCGCGAAGTGCGGAATGTCGAAGAAGGCCATTCCGGCCATGCCTCCGGTGCCACGGGCTAGCAGGCGCGTCGTACCGTTCTGCGGAAGTAGGTAGAACGCCCAGGAAGCGAAGGCCTTCTCGCCGCGTTGCACCCGCTCGAAGTCAGGCCGCGACATCAACACCAGATGCGACTCGGGCTCGACCGCCGCGACCACCTGGCCGGCGGTGCGGCCATAACGGCGGGCCAGCCAGACGGTGTCGCCGACGTTCAGACTCTGCCATTCCGGATGCACGGTCTGGGCGTTGTGAATCCGCGTGCCCGCCAAGCGCTCCAACCAGTCGTAGCTGTAGAAGCCGCCGCGATCCTCACCGATCTGGGCCAGCCACGGCCAGATCGCCGCCGGCGGCGCGGCGATCGTGATCCCCCGGGTGGTGCGCAACGCGCCCGGCTGCACCAGTTCGTCGCCGGGGAGTTCGGCGACGACTTCTTCGTCGGTGGCACCCCAGTTGTACATCAGTGGCCGTCCCACCCAGTTGTAGAGGCCGACGAGGCCGCCGGCGGTCATCAGGGCGCCCAGCAGCGGCCGCTGCTTACCGGTCATAGAGCCGACGCTAACGGGGCCCCACGCCGTCGGGCAGAGGCTTAAGTCACCGGCGCCTGGTGGGCGGATGCCCATTCCACCGGACGTGTGCCCTGGTGAACGCCGCGGTTTCCGAGTACCCGAGTCGACGCGCGGTCTCCGCCACGGTGAGCCCGGACTTGAGCAGCTCGCCGGCCAGGGTGGCCCGCACCTCGTCGAGCAGTGCCCGGTAGCTGGTGCCCTCGCCGGCCAACCGGCGGTGCAGAGTGCGCTCGGTGATGCACAACTCCCTGGCGACCGTCGCCATCGACGGAATGGCCGCGGAATCCTGCACGAGCCGGTTCCGGACGGCCGCCGAGATCCCGCGCCGCGTGCGCCGCCGGTTCAGCAGCTCTTCACATTGGCGGATGCAGACCGCCGCGGTTTGCGCGTCGGCGGCGGGCATGCTGCGGCTCACCAGGTCGGCCGGCATCACCAGCGCGTTGCGCGAGCCGCTTTCCACCGCCACCGTCAGATTGTCGAACTGCACCGTCTCGAGGGGCAGCCGCAGCTCCGCCAGCTCCATGCGCGCCGTCACCGGGCTGGTATTGGCTCCCAGCAGCAGCGGTAAGAGCCGCAGCATGATGGCGAAATCGCGTTCGATCACGAATCGCCGGACGTCGCGCGGAATGCGGCTGTCGTCGAAGACGATGACCGCTTCGGCGGCGGTCACCTCCGGGGCGACGAGGCACAGGTACGAATCGGTCAGGGCGGCGTAGCGGCACGCGACGTCGATGGCGTCACCGAAGGTGGGGCTGGACATGAGCGCGTAGCCGAAGATCCCGGTGTCGGCGAGGTTGTACTGCATCCCGGTTTCCATGCCGAGCCCAGGCCGGTCACCGAGCCGGCCGATGACGTTGCGGATCATCGTCAGCTCCTGGCCGGCGTAGACCTCGGAGGCCGGGTCCTGGACGTCCGCCGCGTTCAGTCCGGTTCCGGCAAGGCACACCGTCGGGTCGAGTCCGTGACGCCGGCCGGTTTCCAGGATGTGCCTGGCTGTGGCCGAAGACAGCGCGACGTCCCACGCGGGGACCACCGCAGCGGGCATGCGTCCGAAAGTATCAAATCTCTGTCCGATTCGGCCATTACCGGCGCATCGCCCCGCTCCTACCGTCGTTGTCATGGCAACCGATCTGCTCAAGCCGGCACCCAGGGCACTCATCTCGGCCGCACGCAGCTCGGTGGCCGACCTCTGGCGTCCGGTCGCCGTCGGCGGGTACCGCGATCTGCGTCGGCCCCGGCCGCATGCCACGCCCGCGTCGGTGCCGCGCACCGCGTTCGACCCCACACTTGCCCACAACATCGCCGACCCGTATCCCGAGCTGCGGCGCCTGCGCGAGCACCGGGTGATGGTCAACGAGCGACTCGGTGTCTGGATGCTCGGGCGCTACGACGACGTACACACCATCGTCCGGGACAGCGAGTCGTTCACGTCGAGGGACGGCATCATGCTGCGTTCGTTCGTGGCCAGCATGGTGATCTTCACCGACCCGCCCGACCACACCCGGTTGCGGCACATCGTCGCGCCGCTGTTCAGCAAGCGTGCGGTCCAGGCGTGGCAGGGCGATATCCGGTCGCTGGCCCACGCGGCGATGGCGGATCTGCGCAACGGCGACGTGATCGACATGGTCCCGGCACTGACCATCCCGATGCCGATCAACGTGATCGCGCGCATCCTCGGGATTCCGCGGGACCAGTGGCCGGCATTCCGGGCGGTGTCGGAACGGTTTGCCCAGATGTTCAGTCCCCGGTCCCTGCCGGAGATCGTGCGGCTGATGGGATCGGCGATGCAGGCGTACCTGCGGTTGCGCAGCTTCGCTGACGCCGAACTACGTTCGCGGGCAGCCGCACCCACCGACGACCTGTTGACCCGGCTGCGGGCGGCGATCGCCGCCGGGGAACTGAGCGACCACGAGGCATTTCTCTACGTGCTGGTCCTGCTGGTGGCCGGCAACGAAACGACGACCAACCTGCTGGGCGTGCTGCTGGTACAGCTGGCGCAAGACCCCGACCTGTTCGCCGAATTGAAGGCTGACCGCACCCTGCTGCCCGCGGCCATCGAAGAGACCGCCCGCTGGGGTGCCCCGGTGCAATGGGTGACTCGAACCGCCACCACCGACGTCCGGATCGGCGATACGGCAATACCAAGAGGCGCAAGGACGTTGCTGTTCTACGCGGCAGCCAACCGGGATCCGGCCAAGTTCGCCGACCCGGACCGCTTCGACCTCCGCCGCAACACCACCGGACATCTCGCTTTCGGGCACGGGTTGCACTTCTGTCTGGGCGCGCACCTGGCCCGCCTGGAGGCGGCGACGGCGATCGACTCCCTGCTCGACGAAGTCGACGGCCTCGAACTGGCCGGCCCGGTGCGATGGAGCACCACGCCGTCGTTGCGCGGGCCGGTTTCGGTGCCGCTGCGTCTCATTCGGCGCTGAAATAGCCGAATCCTCAGCGCCCGAATGCCGCCGCACACTACGCTGCAATTGGCGGGGATGTCGTTCGAGGGGATACGACGATGTCGTATTTGGTCACAACACCGGATTGGGTAACGACTAGCGCCGGAAACCTGGCGAGTATCGGCTCAGCGCTGCAGGAGGCGACCGCGGCGGCGGCCGGCCCCACCGACGGGATCGCGGTTGCCGCCGCGGACGAGGTGTCGGCCGCTGTCTCGCGACTGTTCGCCAACTACGGCCGAGAGTTTCAGGCGCTCAGCGCCCAGGCAGCCGCTTACCACGACGCATTCGTGCGGTTGCTCAACAGCGGCGCGACGGCCTATGCGCGCGCCGAAATCGCCAATGCCGGAACCGTTCTCGGCAATTCAGCGGCCGCGGCAGACACCGTTCCGGGCGCCGCCTACGGGCGACTCGCCACCAACACGGCCGCCAACCTGCAAGCGTTGGGCAGCGCCTGGTCCGCGGACCCGTTTCCGTTCCTGCGCCAGTTCGCGGCCAATCAGCAGGTTTACGCGCAGCAGAGCACCGCCGCGGTCGCGGGCGCCATCCAGAACTTCCCCGCCAACCTCGCCAATCTGCCGGTCAGTCTCCAGGCGGCCATCCAGCAGGCCGCGTCCTTCGATGCCGCGTTCTACACACAACAGTTCATTGCCACCCAGACCGGTTTCGCCCAGACGTTCCTCACCTCGGCCGGCAACGGGATCAGCGGCTTGGTGGCCGGGCTGCCGAAGTTCGGCTCGCAACTCCAACTGGCCTTCGCAGACCTGCTCACGGGCAACTACACCGGCGCCGTGTCCGACGTGGGACTCGGCATGGCGAATCTTTTGGTCACGGGCGTGGACCCCGGTCCGGTGACCATCACCGCGAATCTGCCGATCGGGTTCACCGCCGCACTGAGCCCTAGGCTGCTCGGCCCACTGGGTGACTTGTTCACCATCATGAACCTGCCCGGACAAGAAGCGCAGTACCTGACAAATCTCATCAGTCCGCCCCTGCTGCGACAGGTCGCCCAGAACTTCACCAACGTGCTCAATACCCTGACGCGGCCCACTATTTCGGTGGTTCTGAGCCAGCCATTGACCGCTCCGGGAACACTGAGCACCTTCTTCGGCCTGCCGCTGGTTGTCACCTACGCGGCGGCGGGCGGGCCGTTCTCCGCGCTCAACGCGCTCGCCACCAGTGCCGAAACGTTCGAGCAGGCCCTGACGACCGGAAATCTGCTGGGCGCGTTCGGCACGTTGGTAGATGCCCCGGCCAACGCTGTGGACGGATTCCTGAACGCGCAAAACATTCTCGACACCGTGGTCCAGGTGCCGACCAATCTGCCGTTCGGGCTACAACCGCAGACTGTGACGATCACCCTGCACCTGCCGGTCGACGGAATCCTGGTCCCTCCCCATCCGGTGACGGCGACCGTCGACCCTCATCTACCCGGGATCATCGACCCGGTCAACGTGACCGTCTTCGGGACGCCGTTCATGGGACTGGCCCCGCTGCTGATCAACTACGTGCCACAGCAGCTGGCCCTGGCGATCAAGCCGGCCGCGTAGCGCAGCGCGTCACAGAATCGCGACCGACACCACGACGCCGAGCGCGAACTGTGCGGCCGCCACCATCAGGGCGTGGTAGCCGAATTCGTCGGAATGGAAAAGCGCTTCCATGTTGATGCCCATGGTCACGGTCGCGATGCGCATCATCGCCACCTGCGCTGCGATGCCGACCAGGCCGAAGACCGCCGACGCCAGTAGCCCCTCGCGCAGATTGCCGGACGACGAGTAGATGGCGATCACCACGATGAACGCCATACTGATCATCCCGGCCGCAGACACCAGGATCGCATTCGGCTTGCCCGCGTTCACCATCTTGCGCAGCGGCCCGGGCGTGGTCAGGTCGATCGCGTAGAAGCCGATGATCATGAGCACGAGCCCGAGGATCGAGTAGAGCACGATGGCCCCGGCGCCGCGGCCCAGCCAACTCCAATAGTCCGAATGCAACGCCACAATCGTCGTCGTCATTGATGATCAACTCCGTTCATTTCAGTGGAATTCGGTGTGGAACGAAAGCCGCGCCATCATCGGTGATGAGTCCGGCCGTCTCGCGGATGCCCAAGCCCGCCGCGGTGTCGCCGACCACCCAGGCCCCCAAAGCCGGCCGCATGTCGTCGAATTCGGGCAACGGGTCCAGAAGCTGGTAGACGAATCCCTCCTCGCCGTAGAAGCCGCCGGTGGCGGTCTCCATGCCGGCGCCGACGACCGTCACGTTCGCACCTTCCCGTCCGAGCTTGGGCTTGCGTACATACTCGGTGAGCTCGTGCGGGTCGTCGAGGTAGGCGGGCAACAGGTTCGGGTGCCCCGGGTACATCTCCCACAGCACGGCCAGGATCGCCTTGTTGGACAGCAGCGTCTTCCACAACGGCTCGATCCACATCGTTTGCGGCAGAGTCGATACCACGTACTTGCCGAACTGATCGTCGAGCACCCATTCCCAGGGGTGCAGCTTGAAGATCGCCCCGATCGGGTCCTCTTCCAGGTCGACGAATCGCTCCAGCGCAGAGTCCCAGCCGACGTCCTCGATCAGCAACCCGACGGTGTGAAAACCCGCTTCCGCCGCCGTCTCCTGCATGTAGG
The DNA here is from genome assembly GCF_059812565.1 of Mycobacterium sp. NGS49. Classification (NCBI taxonomy): domain Bacteria; kingdom Bacillati; phylum Actinomycetota; class Actinomycetes; order Mycobacteriales; family Mycobacteriaceae; genus Mycobacterium; species Mycobacterium sp. NGS49. The sequence goes on from NZ_JCALCX010000035.1 coordinate 38,503, forward strand.
TGGTGGTGATCTGATCTTCACCGGTGGCCTCGACGCCCGACCAGGCGAAGTGTAATTCGTTGCTGGGTAACAAATCACGCACCGCCTTCCATCGATCGACCAGCTGTTCGTGCAACGAGTTCCACTGGTCGTCATCGGGGAAGGTGTCTTTGAGCCAATACCATTGCAGGATGGCGGCTTCCAGCAGTGTGGTCGGGGTGTCGGCGTTGTACTCCAACAGCGCCGCGGGGCGTCGCCCGTCGTAGCGCAGGTCGAAGCGCCCATACACATGCGGATCGGAGCGCCGCCATGATTCGGCGACGTGCGGCCAACTCCATTCCGGCAGGCCGAAATCGGCGTACCGGTCCATCAGGATCACTTGCTCGACGGCATTGAGGCACATCGAATGCAGCAGTTCGACGTCGGCTTCCAGCGCCAAGATCTCGTCCATCTCGAACTCGTAGTAAACCGACTCGTCCCAGTACGGCCGGTCGGCGCCGACCGCGTCACGCGCCGGTGTCCCGTACACAAGTCCCTGCGATTCGACGATCGACTGCCAGTTCGGTCGCGGCTGGGACCTGCGGCGTTTCACGAGCCGCCTCCGCCTTTGCCCCCGCTGCCGCCGATACCGCCGCGCTGGATCGTGGTGCCCGACTTGGTGGTGACGGTCGCCCCTTTGGGGATGCTCGTCGTGCCTCCGGTCGGCCGTTGGCCAACGGACCCGGAGCTGCCGTAGTAGTAGCGGTACTGATGCCCGCCCCAGAAGAAAAAGCCGTTCATGCCGGGCGTGTGACCGGTGCAGTAGCTGTCGGGAACGATCACGGGCTGGCCGCTGGGGTCGTCGCGCACGCACTGGGCCGTGACGTGTTGCGGCGACAACAACCAATAGCCGACGCCCGCCACCAGTCCCACCACTCCGACGGCGGCCGCCGAACCCATCAGGATGCGCTTCTGCTTCCGCTTTTTCGCCTCAGCGGCCAGCCGCGCCTCTTCCAGTTCGCGCTGCTGATCTTCGTACTTCTGGCGCGCGCGCAATTCGGCCGGCGTCGGCGGTCGCGGCTTGGTCGTGGCCGCGTCCTGGAACTGGATACTGCCCAGCGGCTTGAGCTTGGGGGTGGCGTCCTTCTTCGGCTGGTCGACCGGCGGTATCAGCCCGTCGGGCAACTTTTCCGGGGCATCCTTCTCCGGTCGGTTCGCCCCGAACGAACTCCGGCGGGGGCCGGCCGGGCGCGGTTCACCGGGTTGGGGCCTGGGTGGCTCCGGCCTGGTTTCATCGGTCCCACCGCCGTCCGGTGGGTCTGATTCAGAGCCCACTAGATGTCCTCCAGTCCCCTCCGACCGCCGCCCGCATTCCTGGACACGCGGGCAGTCTCCCACATCATCGCGAACTGCACGGTCAAGACCACCAACGCTCCAGCACGCGTGCCACGCCGTCGTCGCTGTTGGGAGCCGTAACCTCGTCCGCAGCGGCCAGCGCGTCGGGATGGGCGTTGCCCATCGCCACGCCCAGTCCGGCCCGCAACAACATCGGGACATCGTTGGGCATGTCGCCGAACGCCACCACTTGCGCCTCGGTGATGCCCAGCGGTTCGGCGACCTCGCGCAGGCCACTGGCCTTGCTGACCCCTCGCGGCACGATCTCGAGCAGACCGTTGTTCGTGGAATAGGTCAGATCACCCTCGTCACCGAGGTGCCCGGCCAGCTCGGCGGCCATGTCGGCGCTGACCGCACCGGCCTTGCGAATCAGCAGCTTTATCGCCGGCGCGCTGAGCAGGTCGTCGAACGACACCTCGGTGTTATCCGGATTGAGCCAGGCGTGCTCGTAGCCCGGCGAGCTGATGAACTGCGGGGTGACGCTGTCGTGGGCCCGCTCGCCGATCCGCTCGACCGCCAGCCCGGCCCCGGGAATGACCCGTCGCGCGATCTCGGCCAATGCCGCCAGCGTGTCGACCGACAGGGTCTGCGCCGACAACACCTTGTCGTGTTCCGGGTCGTAGATGACGGCGCCGTTCGCGCAGACCGCCATCGGCGCGAAGCCCAATGCCTCTACGACCGGCCGGATCCACCGCGGCGGCCGTCCGGTGGCCAACACGAAGTGCGCACCCCCTGCCACCGCGGCATGCACCGCCGCGCGGGTACGCGGACTGAGGGTTTCTTGGTCATTGAACAGGGTGCCGTCGACGTCGCACCCGATGAGCGCAGGCTTACGGCCGGCCGGTGTTGTCAGCTCGGTTCCCTTCCTTGCGCTTGCGCGGCGTCAGCCCGCCCTGCGCCCGCTTCTGCGCCCGCTCGGCCAGTTCGGCGATGCGGAACTCCCTCGACTCGTCCGGGGTCGGTGCACTGCCGCCCAGCCGTCGCGGTACCCAGTATTCGCCTTCGGGGTGCGGATACTGCTCCTGCACCCAATGCAGCATCGCTTCCATGGCTTGGCGCAGCACCGCATTGAACTCCTCCGGGGTGCCCTGCGGCCACAGCGGCGGCCCGATCGCAACGCTGATGGGAACCTTGTTGCGCACCAACTTCTTTGGGTGATCTTTGGGCCAGATCCGGTGCGCACCCCAGACGATCATCGGCACGAGCGGCACCTGGGCCTCGATCGCCATCCGGGCCGCCCCGGTCTTGAACTCCCGAAGCTCGAAGCTGCGGCTGATGGTGGCCTCGGGGTGCAGCCCGACCAGCTCGCCGTCCCTGAGCCGCTGTACGGCAACCGCGTAAGCCTCGGAGCCCAGGCTGCGATCAACCGGGATCAGCTGGGTGTGCTTGATCACGTAGTTGACCGCCTTCACCTCCTGCATCTCGGCCTTGATCATGAATCGCAGCCGCCGCTTGCGTTCCAGTGCGGCCAGCGATGCCGGAATCCAGTCGACGTAGCTGGTGTGGTTGAGGGCGATGATCGCGCCCCCGCGGGCGGGGATGTTCTCCAGGCCCTGATAGGTGATCTTGTTTCCGTTCAGCGCGACAACCGAAGGAACGAAAAATTCCATGAACCGGAAGAACGGCTCAGCCATTTCTCGATTCTCCTTCCACCCCCGACTGATGCGATGTCCGGCGCGCGGCCCTGGCCGCGGTCTCCTCAGCTTCCATCCGCGCGGCTTCGAACAGCGATGGTGCCCCGCCGCCAAGCCGGCGCGGCACCCATTGCTCGCCGGCTGGATGAGAATAATCCTGCTGCACCTGGTGGAGCAGCGAGGTCATCGATTCGCGCAGCACTTCGTTGGTGTGCGAGACGTCGTCCGCGGCCGGCAGTGGCGGCCCGACCGCCACTGTCACCGGAATCTTGGCACGTACCAACCGCTTGGGCAGGCCCTTGGTCCAGATGCGCTGCGTACCCCAGACGATCACCGGCATGATCGGGACTTCGGCTTCGACGGCCATCCGGGCGGCACCCGTCTTGAAGTCTTTGAGTTCGAAGCTGCGGCTGATGGTGGCCTCGGGATAGACCGCGACCAGCTCGCCGTCCCGCAACGCCCGCACCGCCCGGGCATAGGCATCGGCTCCGGAGCTCCGGTCCACCGGGATCGCCCCGTTCCGCTCGATCAGGAAGTTGACGCTCTTCACGCGCTGCATTTCCGCCTTGATCATGAAGCGCAACCGGCGATGGCGCCGCCGCACGGCAAGCCCGGCCGGCAGAAAATCGACGTAGCTGGTGTGGTTGACGGCCACCACGGCGCCGCCGCGCTCCGGGATGTGTTCCTCGCCCAGGTATGTGATCCGCGTCCCGGTCACCCGTACCAGGAACTGGGCCGACATCTCGCAGGCGCGGTACACGGGCTCCGCCATCGGTCACTGCTCCGCGGCTCCAGTGGGGTGTGCCCGCTCGGCGCGGCGGGCAGCCTTGGCCGCCGCTTCCTCCGCGTCCATGCGCGCGGCCTCCGCCAGGGAAGGCGCGCCGCCGCCCAGCCGGCGCGGCACCCAGAATTCGCCCGCCGGATGTGGCCCGTACTGCTCCTGCGCGCGAATCAGCAGGTGCTGCATCCGGGAATGCAGCAGCCCGGTCAGTTCAGTGGTGGACAGCGTCGGTTGAATGGGTTCACCGACGATCACCTGAATGGGCACTTTGGGCCGGAAGATCTTCTTCGGGTGGCCCTTGGTCCAGATCCGCTGAGCACCCCAGATGACGTGCGGAACGATCGGCACGCCAGCCTCCAGCGCCATCCGGGCGGCGCCGGTCTTGAACTCCTTGATCTCGAAGCTGCGGCTGATCGTGGCCTCGGGGTAGACGCCCACCAGCTCACCGGCCTTGAGGTTCTCCACCGCCGCGGCAAATGACGCGGCCCCGCTTTCCCGGTCCACCGGGATGTGGCGGAAGGAGCGCATCAACGGGCCGGTAATCTTGTGGTCGAACACCTCCTGCTTGGCCATGAACCGCACTTTGCGGCCGAGCCCCTGCCGGTACGCCGGCAAACCCGCCAGGGTGAAGTCGAGATAGCCGGTGTGGTTGATCGCGACCACGGCGCCACCACTGGTCGGCAGGTTCTCCACGCCGGTCACGGTGATCTTGAGACCCTGCAGGCGAAAGATCATCCGGGCGAGCGTAATGGCGGTGCCGTATGCAGGTTCCACAGCAGTTCAGCCTAGTGCGCCGGGCCCCCGGATACCCGAAGTGGGCAGAACGTGAGACGGAAGGGGTCAGCGTTGTCCTACCCGTCGTCACCGCCACCCGTTCCCGCGCTGGTGTGGCGGCTCGCGGCCGGCCGGCCGGTGCACGCGGTGTGGCGCAATGAACTGGGTGACGTCACTTTCCGGGTGGCCGACGGCGCCGAGTTCATCAAGGTGGGCGGGTCCTACTCGGTTGATTTCAGCGGCGAAGCACGCCGGCTGCGCTGGGCCGCGCCCTACCTTCCGGTGCCGCCCGTCATCGATTTCGGGGTCGACGACGGTGCCGGTGCAGCCTGGCTGCGCACCCGCGGCCTGCCCGGAGTGTCCGCAGTGCACCCACGGTGGCGGTCGAACCCCGCGGTCGCCGTGCGCGCGATCGGTGTGGGATTGCGCACGCTGCACGACACGCTGCCGGTGGCGTCGTGTCCGTTCGACTGGTCGGTGGCCAGCCGGCTGCCGTTGCTGCATCCCGCGCACCGGGCGAACCTCGAGGATCCCCCGCCGATCGATCGGCTGGTGGTCTGCCACGGCGACGCCTGCGCACCCAACACGCTGATCGACGGCGACGGAGGCTGCTGCGGGCACGTGGACATGGGCGATCTCGGTGTCGCCGACCGGTGGGCTGACCTGGCGGTAGCAACGTTGTCACTGGGCTGGAACTACCCCGGCCACGACTGGAAAGCGGAGTTCTTCGCCGCCTACGGCATCGCACCCGACCCGCTGCGCATCGACTACTACCGACGCTTATGGGAGGACCCGACACTCTGACGCAAGCTAAACTCCAGGCGTCGTTGAAAGGTCTCCGAGAGGCATTTGTGCAGGTAACAAGCGTCGGCCACGCCGGCTTTCTGATCCAGACCCGGGCGGGCAACATCCTGTGCGACCCGTGGGTCAACCCGGCGTACTTCGGGTCGTGGTTCCCGTTCCCGGACAACAGCGCACTGCACTGGGACGCCCTCGGCGACTGCGATTACCTGTACGTCTCACACCTGCACAAAGACCACTTCGACGCCACGCTGCTGGACTCGCACGTCAGCAAGGACGCGGTGGTGCTGCTGCCCGATTTCCCGGTGCCCGACCTGCGACACGAGTTGGAAAAGCTGGGATTTCACCGGTTCTTCGAGACCACCGATTCGGTGAGCCACCGGCTGTCCGGTCCCAAAGGCGTCCTCGACATCATGATCATCGCCCTGCGGGCACCGGCGGACGGTCCGATCGGCGACTCGGCACTGGTGGTTTCCGACGGTGAGACCACGGTGTTCAACATGAACGACGCCCGTCCCGTCGACCTGGATGTGCTGGCCGCCGACTTCGGGCACATCGACGTGCACCTGCTGCAGTATTCGGGGGCGATCTGGTATCCGATGGTCTACGACATGCCGGCCCGGGCCAAGGAGGCGTTCGCCACCCAGAAAAGGCAGCGGGGGATGGATCGTGCCCGGCAGTACATCGCTCAGGTCGGGGCGACGTGGGTGGTGCCCTCGGCCGGTCCGCCCGCCTTTCTGGACCCCGAACTGCGTCAACTCAACGACGACCGCAACGATCCGGCCAACATCTTCCCCGACCAGATGGTGTTCCTCGATCAGATGCGCAGCCACGGCCACGACCGCGGGCTGTTGATGATGCCCGGCTCGGTGGCCGATTTCACCGGCTCGCAGCTGAATTCGCTGCGGCACCCGCTGCCCACCGAGCAAGTGGAGGCGATCTTCACCACCGGCAAGGCCGACTACATCGCCGACTACGCCGAACGCATGGCACCGGTACTGGCCGCCGAGAAGGCCCGCTGGGCGCCCGCCGCCGGTGAACCGCTCCTGGAGCCGTTACGCGCCTTGTTCGAACCGATCATGTTGCAGAGCAACGAGATTTGTGACGGCATCGGCTACCCAGTGGAACTGGTGATCGGCCCCGAGACCGTCATTCTGGACTTCCCGAAACGAGCGGTGCGGGAGGCGATCCCGGACGAGAAGTTCCGGTACGGGTTCGAGATCGCGCCGGAGTTGGTGCGCACGGTGCTACGCGACAACGAACCGGACTGGGTCAACACGATCTTCTTGTCGACCCGTTTCCGGGCCTGGCGCGTGGGTGGCTACAACGAATACCTGTACACGTTCTTCAAATGCCTGACCGACGAACGGATCGCCTACGCCGACGGCTGGTTCGCCGAGAGCCACGACGATTCCGCGTCGATCACCCTGGACGGCTGGGAGATTCAACGGCGCTGCCCCCACCTCAAGGCCGACCTGTCGAAATTCGGTGTGGTCGAGGGCAACACGCTGACCTGCAACCTGCACGGCTGGCAATGGCGGTTGGACGACGGCCGCTGCCTGACCACCCGCGGTCACGAGTTGCGGAGCTGCCGCGCATGAGCACGGTATCGGAACTCTGCTACGACGACGGCGCCGTCCAGCTGGATCAAATGGCCATCACGCTGCGCCGCTACCACTTTCCCTCTGGCACGGCCAAGGTGATCGGGCTGGACCAGATCCGGGGATACAAGGCGGAGCCACTCGGCCTGTTCACCATCCGGTTCAACGTCTGGGGCAGCCCGGACCTGCGTCGCTGGCTTCCGCTGGACCTGTACCGGCCGCTCAAGTCGACACTGATCACGCTCGACATACCCGGGTCGCAGCCCGCATTCACGCCGGCGCGCCCGGACGAGTTCCTCGCCTGCCTGGATGAACTGCTCGCTCAGCGCGGCTGACCCGTCGCCGAACGTGAACTCACGGCGACTTTTTCGCCATTTTCTCGCCGCCCCTTCACGCTCGGCGAAGGGGTAGCGGCTAACGGTCCGCCAGCGCCGCCCGCCCGGCGTTGTAGCCGGGGGTGAAGGTGATGCCCGGCCCACCGTGGCATCCGGCACTGCCCAGGTACAGCCCGTGTATGGGAATCGGTTGCCCGATATAGCCTTTCGGGCCGGGGCGGTTCTGCCCGATCTGGTCGGAGCTCAGCAGGCCGTGGCAGTAGTCGCCGCCGGGCGCACCGAACATGACGCCCATGTGCTTGGGCGTGAACGTGGTGTGGCGGATGATGCTGCGCTCGAAATTCGGCGCCAGCCGGGTGATCTTGTCGATCACCCGCTGACCCATCTCAACCTTGGCCCGGCCGTAGTCGGCACCCCCCTCGATCGGGAACCACAGCGCGAAGGCCGACCCGGCGTGCTTGCCTTCGGGCGCCAGATCCGGGTCATGCACCGACGGGATTTGCAGAACCAGCGTCGGATCGGCCGGCACGATGCCGCGGCGGCAGTCCTCCCACTGCTGCTGGACTTCTTCGGGTGTGCAGAAGATGCCGATCGATGCCTGCATGGCCGGGTCGTTGAGAGCCTGGTACGGCGCGGCGAACTCCGGCGCCTCCTCCAGCGCGAAGTGCATCTGCAGATAGCTGCCGCGGTGGTCGATGCGTCCGTAGCGCTCCCGGATTTCGGCCGGCAACACCGAGGGATCGACCAAATCGTTGAGCGTGACGTCGGGGGCCACCGAGGAGACGACGATCGGGGCGGTCAAAGTGTCCCCGGCTTCGGTGCGCACTCCGGTCACCCCGCCCCCGTCGACGAGGATCTCGGTCACCTTGGACCGCAGCCGCACTTCGCCGCCGTTGTCCTGCAGGACGCGGGCCAGGTGCGCAGTGAGCGCGCCGATACCGCCGCGCAGCTTCTTCATCTGCACGAAGTCGCCCTCGGGAATGCCTAGCCCGAAGGCGAGTGCGGCGGCGCTGCCCGGGGTGGACGGACCCCGATAGAGGGTGTTCACGGCCAGTACCGTCATCGACCCCCGGATGGCGCCGTGCTTTTCGCGGTCCGGGAAGTAGCGGTCCAGCACGTCGGTGACCGAACCGAACAGCATGTCGTCGATCGCGGAGCGCTCGAATTCATTGGTCGCGCACGCATACATCTCGTCGAAGGTCTTGGGCAGCGTGCCCGCCTCGAAGCGCCCCAGCGCGCGAGTGGGTGCCTGGGCCCACATGAGCAGGCCGCCCATGCCGGCCACGGCGTCGGCGCCGTGCACCTCGTTGAGGTGAGCGAACATTTTCATCGGGTCGCTGTACTGGACCAGTGGATCGTCGCCGACACCGCGCAGCGCCACCGACATGACCTCGAGGTCGACTGTCGGCAAGGTGTCCAGGCCCAGCTCGCTGATCACTTCCGCGGACGTCGGGAACTGCACCGAGCCGGCAATTTCGAAGTGGTAGCCGTCGAACAGTTCCACGGTGGAGGCCATGCCCCCGGCGTACAGCTTGCCGTCCAGGCAGACGGTTCGCAGGCCCGCCCGCTGCAGCAGCACCGCCGCGGTCAACCCGTTATGGCCCGCGCCGACGACGATCGCGTCGTATTGGGTTCCTGATGCAGACATGCCGACCTCCTGAGTGGGAGGCTGGCATGGGGACCAAGTTTTGTCAATTATGACGAAACATGGCGGACTTGCCAGGTGTCGGTGACGCCGGACCGCAGCGATTCCAGCGCCACCTGACTCATTCTGGCCAGTTCACCGAGCGACCGGTCCGGGCCCAGCATCCAGGCCTCCATCGCGCCGAAGACGGCCGCGGCGATACAGCGGGCGATCACGATGCTGCGCAGCCCCGCATCGGGTGTCTGACCCGCGGCGCACCCCAGGCGCAGCAACCGGGCCTGGATGGCGTCCGCCAGGTCGGCCTGCACCTCCCGGATGTGCCGGACGATTCGGCCCGGATCCAGTTCGCCGCCCCGCAGTGTCGCGATCTTCGTCACGGCCTCGACGTCGTACGGAAAGGCGAAGACGGCGGCCTGCACCGAGTCGATGACCGCCTCGTCGACCGGGCGGGCGTCCAGGGCGGCGCGGAACCAGTTGAGGCCGGTGTAGTCGGCAAACAGCAGGTCGTGCTTGGAGCTGAAGTGGCGGTAGAAAGTCCGCAGCGAGACCCCGGCGTCCGCCGCGATCTGCTCGGCCGAGGTGTTCTCCACGCCCTGGGCCAGAAACCGCACCACCGCCGCCTGACGCAACGCCTCCCGGGTGCGCTCGCTGCGCGCCGTCTGTGCCGGCCTGACCATTTCAGTACGGTACCGCAGGCCGTTGACCTGCCGTCTCGCGTCGCTTCTGTCAATATTGACAAAACTTTGGGCGCGGGGTGAGACTGCCGCCATGGTGTCACTCATCGCGCACGCAGTTCTGGGTCTCGCTGTCATCGGCTGGATCGTCGCCTCCAACCCGCGGGTCTATGCCAGGCCGGCTGACGGTCCGTTGTTCTCACCGCTGGAGCTCGTCTACTACGTCGTCGGCGTCGCGTCCATCGCGCTGGGCTGGTATTTCAACATCCGCTTCGTTCAGGAGTACTCACACGGCTCCCACAACCCGCTGTGGGGTCCGGGCAGCTGGACGCAGTACATCCAGCTCATGTTCACCAACCCGGCCGCGGGATCGGCCGGCCAGGACTACACGATCGCGAACGTGATCCTGCTGCCCCTGTTCTCGATCACCGACGGCTATCGGCGCGGATTCAAACGGCCCTGGCTGTTCTTCGTCAGCAGCCTGTTCACCAGCTTCGCGTTCGCGTTCGCGTTCTACTTCGCCACCATCGAACGTCAGCACCGGCACGAGCGGGCCAGTGCCGCCCCGGCGCCGAAGGTCGCCGCCTAGGCGGGCTCCAGTACGTCGGTGCCCACATACGGCACCAGCGCCGCGGGCACCCGGACGCTGCCGTCGGGCTGCTGATGGTTTTCCAGAATCGAGACCAGCCACCGGGTGGTGCCCAGCGTGCCGTTGAGCGTGGCCGCGGTCTGCGGCTTGCCATTCGTGTCCCGGTAGCGCGTGGCCAGCCGTCGCGCCTGGAAGGTGGTGCAGTTGGACGTCGACGTCAGCTCGCGATAGGTCGCCTGCGTCGGTACCCAGGCTTCGCAGTCGAACTTGCGGGCGGCCGACGAGCCGAGGTCACCCGCGGCCACGTCGATCACCCGGTAGGGCACCTCGATCTGCGCCAGCATCTCGCGCTGCCAGCCCAGCAGCCGCTGGTGTTCGGCCTCGGCCTCCTCGGGCCGGCAGTAGACGAATCCTTCGACCTTGTCGAACTGGTGCACCCGGATGATGCCGCGGGTGTCCTTGCCGTAGCTGCCGGCCTCGCGGCGGAAGCACGACGACCACCCGGCGTACCGCAGCGGCCCGGCGGCCAGGTCCAGAATCTCCCCGGAGTGGTAGCCCGCCAGCGGCACCTCGGAAGTTCCCACCAGGTACAGGTCGTCGGCCTCCAGCCGGTACACCTCGTCGGCATGGGCACCCAGGAATCCGGTGCCGGCCATCACCTCGGGTCGTACCAGCACCGGCGGGATCATCGGAATGAACCCGTTCTCCACCGCCACGCGCAGAGCCAGTTGCAGCAGGCCAAGCTGCAGCAGCGCGCCCCGGCCGGTCAGGAAGTAGAACCGCGATCCCGAGACCTTGGCGCCGCGTTGCATGTCGATCAAACCCAACGACTCGCCGAGCTCCAGGTGATCCTTCGGCTCCGGCAGGACCGGGGGTTCACCCACGACCTCGAGCACCGCATAGTCGTCCTCGCCGCCGGGCGGGACCCCGTCGACGACGACGTTGGAGATGGCCATGTGCGCGGCGGTGAACGCCGCTTCGGCGGCGCCCTGCTCCGCCTCGGCGGCCTTGACCTGCTCTGCGAGATCCTTGGCACGCTGCAACAGCGCCGGACGGTCCTGCGCTGACGCGGCACCGACGCTCTTGCTGGCCGCCTTCTGTTCGGCGCGGAGCGAATCGGCGGCCGAGATCGCCGCGCGACGCGCGGTGTCCGCGCTCAACAGGGCGTCTACCAGGTCCGGATCCTCACCACGGCTTTGCTGAGAGCGCCGTACGGTGTCGGGCTCTTCCCGGAGGAGCTTGAGGTCGATCACGGCCGCAACACTACTTCGCGGGTCTCGCCCGGATCTCACATGCGCAACGATTTTCACGCCTCTCAGGCGGCCCTGTCAGAATGGGAGCCGATGTTGGACGCGCCCGAGAAGCAACCGGTACCCGACGACCCCGCCACCGGCGAGGCCGTCGAGCCGTCTAGTGAACCGGAGCCGCCGGCCGGCGTCACGGAACCGCGCGAGTCGTCGGGCGGGCTCCGCTGGCCGCGCGGCCTGCAGGCATCGGCGACCCGGCGCACCCTGCTGCTCACAGCGCTGGGCGGCTTGCTGATCGCCGGACTGGTCACCGCGCTGCCCGTGGGCACCATCCCGGGACGACTGGCCGGATACATCGACAGCAACCCGGTGCCCAGCACCGGTTCCAAAGGCAACGCCGCGTTCGCCCGCGCCACCAGCGGCGACTGCCTGAACTGGCCGGACGGCACTCCCGAGTCGGCCACCATCGTCAGCTGCGCCGACGACCACCGGTTCGAGGTCGCCGAGTCCGTCGACATGCGCACCTTTCCCGGCTCTGAGTACGGCCCGAATGCCGCACCCCCGTCAGCGGCCCGCATCCAGCAGATCAACGCCGAACAATGCGATCCGGCCGTGCGCCGGTACCTGGGCGCCAAGTTCGACCCCAACAGCAAGTTCACCGTCAGCATGCTGTGGTCGGGTGACCGCGCGTGGCGGCAGACCGGCGAGCGGCGCATGCTGTGCGGCCTGCAGCTGCCTGGCCCGAACAACGAGCAGGTCGCCTTCAAGGGCAAGATCGCCGACATCGACCAGTCGAAGGTCTGGCCCGCCGGCACCTGCCTCGGCATCGACCCGGCCACCAACCAGCCGGTCGACGTTCCGGTCGACTGTGCGGCGCCGCACGCGATGGAGGTCACCGGCACCGTCAACCTGGCGGAGAAGTTCCCCAACGCAATGCCGCCCGAACCCGAGCAGGACGGCTTCATCAAGGACGCCTGCACGAAGATGACGGACGCCTACCTCGCGCCCATCAAGCTGCGCACCACCACGCTGACGCTGATCTACCCCACGGTGTCGCTGCCCAGCTGGTCGGCGGGCAGCCGCGAGGTCGCTTGCAGCATCGGCGCGACGCTGGGCAACGGGGGCTGGGCCACGCTGGTCAACAGCGCCAAGGGACCGTTGCTGATCAACGGCCAGCCGCCGGTGCCGCCGCCGGACATCCCCCAGGAGCGGCTCACCCTCCCGCAGATCCCCGTGCAGCTCCCGACCCAGCAGCCATCGGCGCCGACCCAGCAGCAGCAGCCCACCGCCCCGCCCGGAAACCAGCATCTGCCCAACCAGCAGCCGGTGGTGACGCCCACCCGGGCGCCCTCGTCCCCGGCGACCCAGGCGCCGCCCAGCACCCAGGCACCGCCACCGGCTGACGGCGGTGCGCCGCCACCGGCGCAGGCACCCGACAACGCGCCGGGCAACGAGCCCCCGCCCAGTTGACCCGGTGACCGTGCGGATGGACCCGCAGCGGTTCGAAGAATTGGTCTCCGACGCACTCGACCTGATCCCGGCCGAGTTGACCGCCGCCATGGACAACGTCGTGGTGCTGGTGGCCGACCGCCATTCCCAGGAGCCGGACCTGCTCGGCCTGTACGAGGGGGTGGCGTTGACCGAGCGTGACACCGACTACGCCGGCGCACTGCCGGACACCATCACGATCTATCGCGAAGCGCTGCTCGACATCTGCGATTCGGACACCGAGGTGGTCGACCAGGTCGCGATCACGGTGATTCACGAGATCGCGCACCATTTCGGCATCGACGACGAGCGGCTCGACGAGCTCGGCTGGGCCTGATTGATGACCTGCCCTCGGGCGCGGCAGCCGGGTTCTGTCGGCGCCCGGTGCTATGAACGGCTTATGAGCACAGGCTGCCGCGCGTGCCGGGCAGGCTTAGATCACTGCCACGGCACCGTCATTCTTCACTTGCTGGGCCGGCCGGAATGCACTGAGCCGGACTGCGTCGCTCCCGAGTTGTTCACTCATGTGTTCGTCGTCGACTGCGACGTGGTGGGTTGCGCCTGCGCGCAATCGTCCGCCGATCTGGCCGGGTCAGCCCATGGGATCGGTGCTTGACGAGACGGCATCGTCCTGCGCCGACGCGGTGCCGGCTTCCTCCGGGTAGAACGGCGGCGTCAGGGCGCCCCAGCGCACACAACTCCACCGCCCGTCGGTGATGGGCGCCAGCACCACGGATTCGGCGTTGTCCAGCGGGTTGTCGAGCACAAAGGTGCCCTCCACACCCGCGAGGACCGCCGCCGCCAGCCGGATCGCCGCGCCGTGGCTCACCACCACGATGTCGCCATCCCAGCGGTGGTCGTCCAGGTAGCGCATTCGCAGCTCGGTGAGCACGGGGACGTACCGCTGCAGGACGTCGTTGGCGGTCTCGCCGCCGGGCAGCGCGACATCCAATTCACCCAGATGCCACCGCTTGTAGATGGCGTTGAACTCGGCGATCGCCTCGTCGTCGTTACGGCTTTCCAGCGCGCCGACCTGCACCTCGTGAATGCCGGTCACCTCCTGAGGCACCAGCGCGAGCTCCGCGCCGATCACCCCCGCCGTCTGCGAGGCGCGGACGGCCACCGAGTGCGTCAGGATGGCCGGACGGGCATGCCCGCTGCGGGCGAATGCCCGCGCCTGGTCCCGGCCCCGCGGGGTCAGGGCCGCTCCGGGCGGCAGGGTGTCCAGCCGGCGTTCGACATTGCCGAACGACTGCCCGTGCCGCACCAACACCAACCGGCCGCTCATCGTGGTATCTCCCCGTTCCGCAGACCCGCCAGCCAGTTCTTCGCCTCATCCGACGCCGGCGGCGCCACCCCCGCAGCCTGACCCGTCGGCCAAGAACCCAAATACCGCACATCGGCACAACGACGGCGCAGCGCCATCAGTGCCTCGGCGACGGCGTCGTCCTCGAGATGGCCGACACAGTCGACGAAGAACATGTAGGTGCCCAGCCCGGTACGGGTGGGCCGGGATTCGATGCGGGTCAGGTCAATGCCGCGCATCCCGAACTCGGTCAGGGCCTGCAGCAGCGCGCCGGGAAGGTTCTCGATCCGCAGCACCGCCGAGGTGCGGTCTGCCCCGGTGCGCGCCGGCGGCGGACCGGGACGACCGATCAGCACGAATCGGGTGCGCGCATTGGATTCGTCGACCACGCCGTCGGCCAGCACCGCCAGGCCCCGGTGTGCCGCGGCCAACGGAGACGTGACCGCGGCGTCCACCCGCCCGTCGGCCACCTGCTGCGCGGCGTCGGCGTTGGAGTACGCCGGTTTCAGGTCGACGGCGGGCAGATTGGCGGTCAGCCACCGGCGCACCTGCGCCGCGGCCACCGGGAAGGCGGCCAGTGTGCGCACCTCCGCGAGGCCGCGACCCGGCGCGGCGACGATGCTGAACGCCACGTCCAGGGTGGTCTCGGCGTAGATCTGCAGCGGCGAACCGAGCGCCAGGCTGTCCAGCGTCGGTGCCAGTGACCCGTCGATCGAGTTCTCGATCGGCGCGCAGGCGTAGTCCGCGACGCCCTCCCGCACGGCGTCCAACGCGGCGGGAGTGCTTTCCACCGGCAACGGCTGAAGCGTGTGGGGCTCATGGCCGGGAACCAGGCCGTCGGCCGTCAGGGCCCGCAGCGCAGCCTCGGTAAAGGTCCCCGCCGGGCCGAGGTATGCGATGCGCGCCACGACCACAACCCTAACGGCGCAGCCTCACCGCACCGGCCCTTGCTCGACCGCCGGGCCCTAGGTTATCTTAGGCTTACCTAACAAAGGGAGGTAACGGTGCTACCCGCCGCATATCCGACACCTACGACTGCCGAACGGATTCGCAGCGCGTGCTCGCGGCCCGCGGGCGCCCTGCTGGCGATCGAGGGCCGGGACCCGCTGGCCACCCCCGTGCACCACCTGCTGCACGACGGCACCTTCGCCGTCGCGGTTCCCCGAACCGGCGCCGACGGCCTGGAATGCGCCGCGCAAGCGTTGCTGGAACTCACCGACTCTGCGCCGCTACCGGTACGTGAGCCCGTCCGCTCACTGGTGTGGGTGCGCGGTCGGTTGCACCGGATCCCGCCTGGCGCGGTGGTCAAGATCCTCGATCTGATCGCCACCGAGGACCCGAACCCGGTGCTGCTACAGATCGATACACCCAGTTCGAGCCCGTCGGTCGAGGATGACATCCGCTACACCCTGCTGCGCCTCGCGATCGACTCCGTGGTGGTGACCGACCCGACCGGCGCCGAGCCAGTCAGCGTCGCAGACCTGCTGGCAGCCCGGCCCGACCCCTTCTGCGAAATCGAGTCGACGTTGCTGTGGCACCTGAGCACCGCACACGACGACGTCCTTGCCCGCCTGGTGTCCCGGCTGCCGGCAGCGCTGCGCCGCGGCCAGGTGCGCCCCCTCGGGCTGGACCGCTACGGCGTGCGGTTCCGCGTTGAAGGCGATGACGGCGACCGCGACATCCGGCTGCCGTTCCACAAGCCGGTCGACGACATGAACGGGTTGCGCCAAGCGATCCGCATTCTGATGGGATGCCCATTCGTCAACGGGTTGCGCGCACGCCGATAGCGGGGTCCCGCGACGTAAGTTAGCCGGGTGAACGGCGATCGACCACCGGAACCACCCCGATTGCGCAGGCCGGCACCACCGCAACCGGCGCAGCCCGGCCGAGGGGAACCCTCGCCGGTCATTCGCCGTGCCGGCCATCCGCCACAGCCACCGCTCGCCCCGCCGGCGCCGGCGCCCCGCACGGTCGCCCCGCCGCCGCCGGCCCCGCCCAAACTGCGCCGCAACCGACGTAAGCGCCGCTGGGTACGCACGACGGCGCTGAGCCTGGTGATCCTGCTGCTGCTGGCCACCGCCGGTGTGCTGGGTGGCATGTTGTGGTTCGACTCCGCCGTGCACCGGCAGACGGTTCTGACGGACTACTCCGACCGGCCCGCGCCCGGCCGCGGCACCAA
>NZ_JCALCX010000036.1:0-54731 GCF_059812565.1 Mycobacterium sp. NGS49
TCAAGCCGCACAGAACATTTCGCTTACCGAGAAACTTGCGGCTACTTCGGCGGTATGCCCGGCGGCGGGTTCACGCCGCGCAGGATCCACGGGAACCAGTCCAGCGCGTATTCGACTTCGTCGCTGGCGTCGTAGTCCGGGTGGGGATCAAGGGGAACGTTGTCTTGCAGCGCGACCACGGACGGCGGTTTCGGCGGTGTTGGGGCCGCTGCATCGGGTTGTCCGTAAACCGCCACCACCACGGTGCGGTCCGGGCTGTTCTCCGACCACACCCCGATCTGGCTATTGGCACAATTCGACATGATCGCGAAATAGGCTGGCTCGTAATACCATTGGTTGATCAATTCGATCCCGCTGATCGCTATGGCGGGGTTGATCGCCACCGTTTCGGCGACCTTTCCGCGGAAGCCGGCGGCAGCGGCACGGTCCTGCGGAGCTGATCCGTCCGAACCGATGTCGCCGGTGACCGCGCGGTTGTTCAGGACGTCGACAGCATGCCATTGGGCGGCCGTCGCCAACTGCGGGTTGATCTTGACGTCGTTGGTGCAACCTGCCTGATGTTGAACGGTGAACACGTTGGCGACCACACTGTCGTTGAGACGCTTGTTATCCGCATGAGCTGACGGCATGCCCAACACCGTGCCGGTCAATACCGCTGAGAGCGTGAGCAATCGGTACCACACTTCGATCTCCTTCAGTGGGCCGCGGAGTTCCTTAGTTGCCAGATCAGCGCAGGGCACAACTCGTTGGTCGCCTGGCTGAGCAGATACGACGCCTGGTATTCGTCGACGGTGTTGAAGTCGGCCTTGATGTCGCCGATCAGCTGGCCATAGCTGTGTCCCGCGGACAATTTGTCGCACAGGCCATGTCCGTAGCTCAAGGCGTCGTCGGCGCTGGCGAAGCCGTATCCGGGACGCATCGTCACGTTCACCAGGTAGGCCACCACATCTGCGTTCGCCCGCGGTGCCGCACCCGCGACAGGCAGTGAGCCGGCGAAGACGGCGGCTGCGAGCGTCAACGTCAAGCGGTACAACGGCATCACCTCAGACCGGGTCGAACTGCGAGATCAGCCAACGACCCTCGATCTTGTCGAGGGTGACGCGAACGCTGGATGCGGTGCTGGTCGGTGCGTCCTGACCGACGGTGATGGTCTGATTGACGAATAGCAGGACGACGGCGTGGTCGGCGGAAGTCGACAGCGACGCCGTACCGGGAACTGTGGCCACGGCCGAGATTTGCTTCTGCTTTGCTCCCGGGATCACGACGTCATGGGTCAGCTGCGTGTATGCGTTGAGAAACGTACCGGTCAGCCTCCCCCGCGCGGCTTCGAGGTCCTGCTGCACCGTCTCGGGGCGGTAGGAAAGCAGCGCCATGGTGCTCTCGGTAGCGGCCTGCACCGAGGCCGTGCGGGCCGCTGGGGCGTCGCACAGCGAACCGTCTTGCCACTTCAGGTAACCGGTGCCGGATGCCAACAGCATGGCCAGCCCAGGAAGCAGCCCGTATGCGATCACCCGCGTCCAGCGGTCGTCGTGGCGCGGCAACCTCTCGTTTCGCGTTGGCGCAGTTTCTTTTTCGGTCATTGTACGAACTCCACGTTGGACACCTTCACCTGGTCGCCCGCTCGTTGGACAGTGACGCGCATTCGCCAGATTCTCGGCACCGGGTCTGCCTCACCGGCGTTCGAGGTACGCACGGAAACGGCCACCAATGCCTGGGCAGTGTCGCCGGTCACCGATTCCAGCCCGGCCTCGGTGATCGTTCCGACGGTGGTGGCCTTGGCTTGTTGCAGCACTTCGACGAAAGGCCCCGACCGCTTGGTAAATTCGTTGTAGAACTCGCCGGTCGCGCCGTCCAGAATACGGCGCACGTCGGCATCGGCATGCCGCCAGTCGATGGTTGTCAAGTTCAGCGCGCCTTGTCTGGCTACTTGTAGAAACGCACTCCGCGCAGTCTGCGTCTGCTGCCCCTGGTGGACGTGAAATCCGTACCAGCACAATAACGCCGCCAGTGAGATGGCGACCACCAAACCGAAAGCCATCGCTCGGCGCGGGGCAGCAACGGGTGTCTCCGGCCGGGCCGCAGGTTCATTGTCCGATTCCGCCACTTCGGATTCGGTGACAGCCTCCGCACGGTCGGCCGCGGCGAGGTCGTCGGCGTCCTCATCGTGGACCAGTTCGGTGGTTACCGACATTGCGTCCCTCCATCTTTCCGGTCAGCTGCCCGGGGGCAGCAGCATCGATTGCCATGTCTTGTCTTTCGGGGCCGACAGCGCCAGGTCGGGTTGGACGTACTGCTGTCCGTCAGGTCCGGTGAAAGCTCCGGTGGCCGGGTCGTACCCGGTGACGGCGACCGGCGGTGGCGGTGCGGGTGACCGGACGGGAGGCGGCGAACCGGGTGGCAGTTGCGGAATGCCCTGACCCGACAAAGTGGCGTTGGGATCGCCCTTCCAGTTCCAGCCGTCATTGAGCGCCACGTACTGCTCATTGCTCTCGCACAACTTGACCGTGGGAGCGCGCTTGCCCGGCACCGTTTCACATGGAATGTTGCGGGCGCCGCGCACGTTGAGCGGCGAGTCCTGCGGGACCCTGCAGTACAAGTCGCCGGCGGGGCGGTCCGGGTAGTCCTCGGTAGCGGCGACGCGCTGCTGTTGAGCCGGCAGGAAGCCGGTGGTGCAGGGCGGCGGAAGGTTGAGATTGAGGTTGAAGCTCAGGTATTGACCCCGGTAGGCCTGTTTGGTGTTGAGATTGGCCAGAATGCCCGCCTGCTCGGCGGCAATCGCCATGGGGAACACCACCAGCAGCTGTTCGATGTCGTTCTGGTAAGTGAGCGCGACCTGGCCGACGCTGACGAGGTTGGCCAGCAGGATGGGCAGGGTGGGTTGCACCCGCTCCATCAGCCCGCGCACCTCCCCCAGGGCCGGGCCGGCCCGGTCGATGGCACCGGCCACCGCGGCGTCGTGCGTCTGCAGTTCGGTGGTGACGGTGGCCAAGTGTGCTGCCCACTCGGAGATGGCGGCCGAGGTGTGCGTTTGCGAATCAAGCACCGGCCGGGCGTGGTCGATCAACGCCACCAGCGGGTCGAGGTTCTTGCGTGCATCGATGGCCAGGGTGGCCGATCCCATGACCAAGCGGGACAACTCGGGACCGAGCCCACCCACCGCCGTATACGACTCGTCGACCACGGTCTTGAGGTTCTCGCGCGGTATGGCCGCCAAAGCGGTGTTTGCGGCGCCGAGTAGATCGTTGATGTCGGGTGGCACCGAGGTGTCGGCCAGCGTGATGACGTCACCGTCCTTCAGCGGCGGCGATGTCGCATTGCGGGGCGACAACTCGACATAGGTCTCGCCGATCGCTGTCTGACTATGCACCTCGGCTTTGAGGTCTGACGGAATTTCGATGCCCGATTTCAGGGACAGTGTCGCCAGCACCCCTGCGTCGGTGAGTCGCACCGATTCGACCCGGCCCACTTCGAACCCGCGGTAGGTGACGTTGGCGGTGCCGTATAGCCCACCGCTCTGCGTCAATTGCATGGTCACCGTGTAGCGGCCGAGGCCGAACAGCATGGCCGGCAGTTTGACGAAGTGCAGAAACGTGATGGCCACGACCCCGACGGCAATCACGGTGAAAATGCTGAGCTGGATGATGATTCGTCTCGGTAGGTGCAGCATCTAGGGCCCCTGATCCCAGTGGTATGCGGCGGTCAGCGGGTTGCCGGGGGTGCCCCGGTACCCCGAGGTGCACGGGCTGGGGAACTGGCCGATGGTGCGGCCCCACTGCAGTTCGAGCTGGGTCAGATGGCATTCCCACCGGGTGCCGGTGAACAGGCCCTGGTCGATTCGGCTGAGCGTCAGGTCGACTATCGCGGTGAGATTGGCGAAGTCGCCGCGCTGGAAATTCTGGAATGTCTCGTTCGGGAACGGGAAGGTGGCCAGCAGGGACAGCGACCGGGTCAGGGCCGGGCCCGCATTGGCCAGTGACTCCAAGACCGGACCGACCTGCCGAAGTTCGTTGATCAGGTTCGCTTTGGACTTGTTGACCGAATCGACAGTCAGCGCACTGAATTTGCTCAATTGATCGGCCGCTTCGACGAGCTTGGCCCGCTCGTCGTCAAGCACCCCGAGCGCGTCGGGAATGGTGGCCAATGCCCGATCCAGCACCGGTTGCTGCGCGGCGAACTTGCCGACCAGGCGGTTCAGGCTGTCGGTGGCCGCGATGATGTCGCCCGATTGCGCGTTGAGGTTGGCGGCGAACGTATCCAGCTGCCCGATCAGGCTGCGCAGGTCTTGCTCGCGTCCACGGAACGCCGTGCTCAAAGCTTCGGTGATGTCCTGAATCTGGCCCAGCCCGCCGCCGTTGAGCACCAGCGACAATGCCGCCAGCGTCTGCTCGGTGCTGGGGTAGGACTTGCCGCGGGACAGCGGAATCACCGAGCCGTCGCGCAGTTTGCCCTGCGGCGGTTCATCTTTGGGCGCTGCCAATTCGATGTGATAAGAGCCGAGCAGGCTGGTGGTGCCGATCTTGGCTGTCGCATTGGCGGGCAGGTTGACGTCACCGTTGAGCCTCATGCTCACCAACGCATGCCAGCCTTGCCGCTCGATCCTGGTGACATGGCCGACCGTCACGTCGGCCAGTCGCACCCGCGAATTCGACTGAATATTGTTGACTTCCGGCATCTGCACCTGGATCGAAAACGACCCGGCACCGTTGCCTTCGGTGCCGGGTAGCGGCAGCGAGTTCAGCCCCTGCCAGCCGCAACCGGACATCCCGGCCACGATCGTCACCAGGATCGTCAGGCCGGCGATCGAGCGGCGGATCCTCACGAGCCACCCCCCGGTGGCAGCATCATGCCGCGCAGTCCGGCCGCCGGGTCGGTGGGCACCGCCGATTCGGCGGGCTGCTCGATGGCCGCCGGGGGTGGCGTATTGGGAGCAGGCGGAACGTATTCGGGCCGCATCCAGTCCTCGCTGAAGGTGATCTCGTTGGGTCTGGCCTGCGCGCCGACGAAGAGGTTCTCTCCGATCGGCGGGAAGTTGTACTGGCGGTTCTTCACAATCGGCGCCATGTACTGGACGCAGAGTTTGGCCGCTTGCTCGCCGCCCAGCCGCGAAGCGGCCTGAATTGCGCCACACAGGAAGCTGATCGGATTGGCCATGTTGGTGCCGGCCAGCGCGCCGGTCAGCGCGCCGTTGGCCGGTTCGAAGATGTTGTTGAAATTCTGCAGCACCGTCGGGCTGATGTGCAGGGTCTGTTTGAGGTCGTCGAGGCTGGCGACCAGAGTGTTGCTGATCGAGGTGAGCTTGTCCGAGGTGGTGCCGACCGCCTCGCGGTTGGCTGCGACGAAACTCTGCACGTCACCCACAACGGCATTGAGGTCCTCGACCGCAGCAGCGACCTTGTTCGGGTTGTCGGCCAGTATGGCCGATACCGCGGCCAGGTTGTGGTTGAGCTGGACGAGCAGGTCCGCGCTGTCGTGCAGCGCGGTCACCAAGGTGGACAGGTTTCGCACCGTGGCGAAGATGTCTTTGCTGTGGTCGCTGAGCACGGACACCGTCTGGGACAGCTTGATGATGGTGTCGCGAATGGCGGGGCCTTGGCCGCGCAGGTTGTCGGCCGCGGTGTTGATCAGTGCACCGAGCGTGCTGACGCCGCCCGGCTGCGTGGGTTTCAGCAATTCGGTGAGCCGCTGAACCTGGGTGCGCAAGTCATCCCACTCGACCGGTACCAGGGTGCGGTCCTGGAGGATGACCGCGCCGCCGGCCATGGTCGGTCCGCCGGTGTAGGGCGGTGTGAGCTGGATGGCCCGGCCGGTGACCAGCTGCGGCGACAGGATCACGGCCTTGGCGTCGGCAGGCACCTTGTATTTGCTGTCGAACCAGAACGAGATCTTGGATCGCAAGGGCTGCGGCTCGATTTTGACGATCTTGCCGACGGGCACACCCCGGATGCGGACGTCGTCGCCGGCGAAGACGCCGTTGCTGTTGTCGAAGTAGGCCACCACCACCGTTCGGGTGCCACCCCCGGCGGATCGCATCGCGACAATGACACCTGCGACGAGCACCAGGGCCAGAGCGGTCGCCAGTACCGAGCGTGCGCGTCGCAGCGTCGCCGTCACGAGTGCTCCCCCGGCTGCTGCGCGGGTGGGCCGGGCGGCGGGCCGCCCGGGGCCGGGGCCGGCGGCTCGGGCCGGTAGGGATACCGGGGATCGCCGGGGTTGCCGGTGATCGCGTCGGGCAGGTTCAGCCGCGGCTCGCCGCCCTGGCCGGTCCGCGGGTAGGGCACCGGCAACGCTGGAGTCCCGGGTTGGCCGGTCGGCGGGTCGGTCAGCTGCGATGGAAGTAGCGTGGCCGGGTCCAGACCCAGGTCGGAGAAGGCGGCACTGATGAATGGCTGAACAAACTGGCCCGGCAGCAGGTTTACCACGTACGCCTTGAAGAACGGCCCTGACGACAGTGACTCGCCCAGTGACATGACGTAGCTATTGACCAGTGGGATGGCTTGTCGCAGGCGCTCTTTGCGGTTCTCCACGATCGCCAGCACCCCGTTGAGCTTGTCCAGTGTGGGTCGCAGCTGCTCGCGGTTCTCGGCGATGAAGCCCGCCAATTGTTTTGATACCGCGGAGATATTGGCCCAGATTTGGTCCAGGGCGGCGCTCTGAGTTCGCAGCTGTGCCAGCAAGGCACTGGTGTCGCGCACGAGTTCGACGATTTGGTCGGTGCGCTCGGACAGCACTGCGGTGGCTTTGGCCGCATTGTCGAGCAGACCGCGCAGGTGCGCGTCGCGCTCGTCGAGAATTTGCGCCAGCCTGGCCACCCCATTGATCGCAACGCGGAACTGCGCCGGTGTATCGGCAAAGGTCTGGGCCAGCGTCCCCAATGAGTCGGACAGCTGACCGGTGTTCAATCCGCTGATCGTGGTGGCCAGATCGCCCAGTGCGTCCGGCAGTTGGTAAGGCGACGTGGTCTGTTCCATTGGGATCGTCCCCTTGAGTTGGCCCTCGCCGCGGGGGGTCACGTCGAGAAACTTGCTGCCCAGCAGACCCTTGGTCTTGATCGCGACCTCGGTGCGTTCACCGAGCCGAATATCGTTGTCTACGTTGAACTTAACGAGCACACCGGACCCGTCGAGTTCAATGCTCGAAACCTTTCCCACCGGGTACCCGGAGATCTCCACGGTGTTGTCGGTGCGCAGCCCGCCGGCATCGGCGAAATACGCCGACACAGTCCTGCCCTCGTTGAAGAAGGGCAGTTCCCGGTACTGCATGGCGCCCAGCACAATTCCGGCGACGGCCACCAGGCCGACGGCGCCGGTCGCCAGGTTGCCGCGTTCGGCGAATGTTTTCATTTCGGCGCGCACCGTCCCGTGGGCTGCCCGGCCACCTTGATGTACACCGGCTGGCCACCCTTACCGTTGACCTTCAACACGACGTCGCAGAGGTAGAAGGCGAAGTAGTCGCCGTACATGCCCTGGCGGACCAGGGCCTGGTATCGGTCCGGCAATGTTTCGAGCAGGTTGTCGAGGTAGTCGTGGTCGTCGAGCGCGATGCCGGCGACCCGATCTGCCTCGTGCACCACTTTGGTGAACGGTGTCCGGGCCTGTGACATGAAGTCGGCGATCGAACCGGCGGCAGCGTTGGTGTAGGCGACCGCGTTGGAGATGTCGGCCTTGCGCTCGGCAAGTCCGTGTACCAGCTGCGAGAGCGTCGTCACCGCCCTGTCCAGCTGGTCGCTCTGTCCACCGAGCGAACCGAGCACCACGTTGAGATTGTCGATCGCCTGTCCGATCAGCACATCCCGTTCGGCCAACGTATTGGTCACTGCCGCAGCCTGTTCCAGGAATGACGCGACGGTGGCGCCTTGTCCCTGGAACGCGTGCAGCAATTGTTCACTTAACGCGTTGACCTGATCAGGGTTCAGCGCGCGGAACAACGGCTTGAAACCGCCGATCAAAGTGTCCAGGTCGAGTGCCGGCTTGGTACGGGAGAGCGGAATCGTCTGTCCGGGAGGCAGAACCTTCAGCCCGCCGGCACCTTCCTCGAGTGCCAGGTAGCGGTCGCCGAACAGATTGTCGTATCGCACCACCGCCTGCGTGCCCTCGGTGAGGACGACCGAGTTATCTGCGGTGAACTCCACCCGCACCGTCGCGTCGGGTTTGATGGATATCTTGGTGACCTTGCCGACCTCCACGCCGGCGATACGGACCAACTTGCCGTCCCGCAGGTTGGACACGTTGTTGAACTCGGCGAAGTAGGTCTTCCCTTCGCCGAACCGCACCTCGCCGAAGACGGCGAACAGCAAGAACGCGGTCAGCACGCACACCGTCAGGAAGACGCCGAAGCGCATGACCACGCCTCGCAGGTTCTCCCTCATTGCCGTTCTCCTCGTTGTCGGTGATGGTGGTCATGCCCAGGCTCACGGTGGTGGCGAATCCGTCTCCGCCGGAGGCATTCCCGGCCACAGCGGAACTCCGCCGGGGCCGTAGCGGGCTGCCCCGTATGGCGGGCCCGCCGGGTCGGGCCCGATCGCCGGGCCCGGAATGCAGGCACGTATCGACGGTGGTTTGGGTTCGGCGCGGGTCACCGGGAAGTAATCGGCCCAGCACGGGTGCCCGATGCCGGGGTTGGGCCGGATGTCGATCCCGGTACCCCAGCCGGTGTTGGTGACCAATTCGCGCACCGGGAAATTCTTGGAGGCGTCGGGCAACGACCCGCACCCCGGTCTACCACCGGGACCGCCCCTGGCCGCGACCACCGGCAGATTGTCGGGGGTGACGTAGGGGTCGTTGCCCAACAACAGCCCGACGTCGAGTTGCAGGGTCCGGCCATCAGCGCCGCCCCAGGCCGCATAGCCCCCGTTGTCCAGGTACCACTTGGTGCCCTGCAGGAAGCAGGTGTACTCGGGGTTGTACCGCATCAGCAGATTGGTGGTCGGTTCCAGGATGTTGACCGAAGAGACGAGATTGTCCCTGCTCTGGGCGAGCAGGTTGACTCCCGTGTTCGATACACCGATCACGTTCAGCAACAACGCATCCAGCTGCGACGCGTGATTCGTCACGGTGGCGCTGGTGGTGCTCGCCGCGTTCAGGATGGTGAGGATGTCCTGCGCGGCCTCGTCGTAGGTGTCGTTGAAGTTCTTGAAGGATCGCCAGTTCTGGCGCATGGTTTCACTGCGCGCGTTGAGTGCCTGCAGCACCTGGTTGAGGTCGGTGGTGGCTTCGCCGATCCGTTCACCCTGTCCCCTCAAGGCCTCGGCCATGGCGCTGAGGACCGCGTTGAGCTTGAGTGGATCGATCATGCCGAGCAGGTCCACCACATTTTCGAAGACGGTGTTGATCTCGGTGCTGACGTTCTTCGAATGCAGTACCGCGCCAGCGGAAAGCCTTGCCTGAGCGGGATTCTGCGGAATCACCAGTTCGACGAACTTGGCGCCGAAGGCGGTGGTGGCACTGATCTTCGCCTCGACGTTGGCGGGGATGTATCGAATTTGGTCGGGGTCGATCTCCAGGCTGAGGTCGGCTCCGCGCTTGGCGTCGATCTGGCTGACCCGACCGACCTGTACACCGCGCATCATGACCTTGGCCCCGGTGTCCATCACCAGCCCGGAACGGTCGGACGTCAGCGTCACCGGCACGTAGGAACGCAAGGTGCCGTCGAAGGACGTGGCGGTCACCACGACCACCGCACCTATCACCGCCAGCAGAATCAGTGTCCACCACCCGTCGTGCAGGCGATGCCGGCCGTGCCTCTGCTTCATCGCCCTAGCTCGCCAGGTGGAAGTTGGGAGATTGGCCGTAGATGGCCAACGTCATGATGACAATTGCGATTGACGCCACCACCATCGAGGCACGCACGGCCCGGCCGACGGCTTCGCCCACCCCGGCGGGCCCACCGTGTGCGTTGAAGCCGTAATACGTACACACCAGCATGATCATCAGCGCGACGATGACGACTTCAAACGACGACCAGAGCACATCAGAGGGGCGCAGGAACGTGTTGAAGTAGTGGTCGTACACACCGGAACCCTGACCGTAGACCAACGTAGTGCCCAGGCGGGCAGCCAGATAGGCCGTCAAGAGTCCGGTGCAGAACAACGGAATGGCGACCACCACACCCGCCACCACCCGGGTACTGGCCAGATAGCTGACGCTGCGGATACCGATCACCTCGAGCGCGTCGATCTCCTCGTTTATCCGCATGGCACCCAGCTGCGCGGTGGCCCCGGCGCCGACCGTGGCCGCCAGCGCGACCATGACCGTTCCCGGCTGGATCTCCCGAGTGTTGAAAAACGCACTGGCGAAACCGGTCAGAGCTTCCACACCGACCGAGGCGAACTGGTTGTAGCCCTGCACCGCCACGATGGCGCCGGTCGTCATAGCCAGGAATCCGACGATCACCACCGTTCCGCCGATCACGGCGAGTGTCCCGACCCCCAGCCCCATTTGCGCGATCACGCGCAGCAACTCGCCTCGGTAGTTGATCACCGCATCGGGAATCCCGGCCAGCGTGCTGACATAGAAGCGCATCTGGGAGCCGAGCCGATTCCATTCGGCGGCGAACGATTTCGACAAATGCTGCACTCGGTTGGGGCCGCTGGGGACACTTACCGTCATGGCTTCACCTCACGACACCATGAACGGCATGCCGACGGCGGTGACGATTATGTTGATCACGAACAGGACGATGAAGGCGAACACCACGGTCTCGTTGACCGCCCTGCCCACCCCGGCCGGACCGCCGCCGACGGACATGCCCTTGTAGCAGGCGATCAAACCGGCCATCAGTCCGAATAACGTCGCCTTGATCAACGAGATGACGACATCGACGGTGTGGGTGAGCGTGGTCAGACCTGCCACCCAGGCGCCGGCCGAGACGTGCATCAGAAACACTGAACAGAAGAACGCGCCGATGAGACCCGTTGCCATCACTATCGAACTGAGGGCCAGTGAAACGGTGGTGGCCGCCAGCACCCGCGGAACCGCCAGCGCCTGAATGGGGTTGATGCCCATCACCCGCAGCGCGTCGAGCTCTTCGCGGATGGTCCGTGCGCCCAGATCGGCGCACATGGCGGTGGCTCCGGCGCCTGCCACCACCAAAACGGTGACTATTGGGGCACTTTGGTCGACGGTGAAGATCGCGCAACCGGTGCCGGAAAAATCCGCGGCGCCGATGTCGGTCAGCAGCACATTGAAGAGAAACCCCGAAATCACCGCCCACGGAATAGTCATCAACAGGCCCGGCAGCGTCGACACCCTGGCTACGAACCAGCATTGACACAGGTATTCACGCCACGCGAAAGGTGGCCGGAACATGGCCACGAAGGTGTCCATCGTCATGGCGAAGAAGTCGCCCATCGCGCGGATGGGTTTCGAGGCCTGATCCAGGACCATCACCATGAGGGCGCGCACCGCCTGATGCCGGCGCAGTGTCGTGGCGTGCAGTGGCTCACGCTGGGCCCCCGGACCGGTCGAAGTGGACGAAGTGACATTGGCGAGGGTACGCGGCGCGGGACCATCATGTCCATAGCCGATACGCATATCTGAACTTGTCATTTCGCCAAATATCGATGCAAATAGCTACTTATGTGTGATGATGTATCTTGCTAGTACCGTTGGATCGACGTGTCGCAACGATGGTCGGCGGTAGCGTCGCGCGCACACCGACCGGCACCCGCAAGCGCGTCCTCGCGGACGAGGACCACCAGCCGTCGGCGTCCTGGCTGAACACCGCATCGGCCGTGATCACGCAGATGCCGGCGGACACGCAGGCCGCGCGGTCGACGGTGACCGTCATGGCTGGAACACCTCCAACGCCAGAGCGGAATTCGCGAAGTCGCGAAAGTGCAACCAGCGGCCCGCACGCAGCGTGATGATGTGGGCGAACTCCGACTCCCACTCGCGGCCGGTGGTGCGACGCCGGAACCGCTGTCGTCCCCAGGTGGCCAGGTCGTCACCCTGCGCGATGAATTTCCATGGATCCATCTCGACGATTTCGATTGCCTGTCCGACCTTCTCCAGGAACATGATCGCCTCGTCGATGCCCCGGTAATCACCTGCATAGGGAATCGTCTCAGTGCCGTAATAGGTGATCCGCACCTCCGAATCCAGATTTGCGAGCACGGTGGGCAGGTCACCCGTCGGCACGGCCTGATAGATGGCCCTGGTTGCCGCGATGTTTCGCGCTTCGTTCATGAAAAGTTAAGGGGTAGGCGGACATAGGCGTGGGTCAGCAGGCTGGCAGTCTGTTTGGTGCCGGGGTCGTCGGTCAGCGCGATGCGTTGGTAGCGGTCCAGTACGGCGTTGAGCACGGCCGACACCTCCAGGCGCGCGAGGGCAGCGCCGAGACAGAAATGCACGCCGTGACCCAGCGAGAGCTGCTGTCGGATATTGGGTCGGTCGATGTCAAGCCGCCCGGGTTCACAGAACACGCCCGGGTCGCGGTTGGCCGCTCCGAAGAACAGCGCCACCCACTCCCCCCGACGAATCGACTTACCGCCGACCTCGACGTCGCGGGTGGCGATGCGGAACAGCCGCTGTGGCGGCCCGTCGAGCCGAAGCTCCTCTTCCACAAACAGATTCAGTAGTGTGCGGTCGGCGCGAATGCGGGCGGCGATCTCCGGCTCGCGCGCCAGCGCGTGCAACAGGTTGCCGATCAGGAAGGTCGTCGTCTCGCTGCCGGCGACCACCAACGTGACGCAGAATCGTACGATCTCCGCCGGGGTCAGCCGCTGCCCGTCCACCTCGGCGCGCAACAGCGCAGAGATCAGGTCTTCGGCCTCGTCGATGTCTGCAGTGGCGGCGCACCCGCCTCCCTGGGCCAGCTGCTCGGTGCGTTCGGCCAGGCGGGCGGCGAATGTCGCCACCATCTCTTCGTTGCTGGCGATGCGTTCCTGCGGGGTCAGCGACGACGACAGCATGAAAGCGTTGGCCCAGCGGCGAAAACGTACGTGGTCACCCTCGGGTAAGCCCAGCAGTCGCACCATGGCCCGGGTCGGAACTTCGGCGGCGAACTCCATCACCTCGATGTCGCCTTCGCGGGAGGCCGCGCCGAAGTCGTCGAGTAGCCGTGGGATCAGCTCGTTGAGCCAGCCTCCGAGTCGTTTGACGCGACGGGGCGAGAACGCCTGGCTGACCAGCTTTCGCTCCACTTCGTGTTTGGGCGGATCGGTGTTGACCAGCATCAGACTCGGGGCAGAGGAGGCCTCCTGCAGCGGATCCCGCGACGAGAATGTCGTGCTGTCGCGTGCGGCCTCGAAGACCTGGTCATAGCGGAACAACGCCCACGCGGTGACAGGTTCGTCTGCACCGGGAACGGTGCCCGGAGGCCAGTCCCGGTAACCCGCCACCGGTGAGTGTTCTCTGAGTTGGTCGTAGAGCGGGTAGGGGTTGGCGATGCCCTGGGGCGTGGTCAACAGTTCCAGAGCTCGGCGCACAGATGTGGTTTCGGACGCGGTCGCAGATGACATGCCGACCAGCCTCGGCCGAGTGCGCCCGTAAAGCGATCCCCCGTTGGAGAGGACTCCTCCCCCCGGAGGAGGGCAATTGAGACTTTTCGCCCCGGTGGCACCCTCTCTGGGAGGACAGTGAGCACGTGATGGTTGTCAGCGACACGCCCGATCCCGACACGTTCGCCACCTTGACTGACGGGGACCACCCGGGGTGGGCGTCTCGCCCAGTGCGGGAAACCGATGCCGCACGCCACTATCGGGAAGCGTTCGAGGGTTGTGCGGTGGACCCCACCGATGACCCGCTAGCCGTGGTCGCCGAGGCCATCGACGCCAAAGCGGCCGTGGTTCGCGCGGTGCTGGAGGCGATCGGTGACGTGCGCGCACTGAGCGCTCTCGAGGCGGTACTGGACCTGTCGTCGCTGGAGCGGGATCTGCTCGAAGACGGTGCCAAGCGGCGCACCTTTTCGCTGTTGCAGGTGCAGGAAGGCTTGAGCAAGCTGCGCGCAGTGGACGATGTCGCGATGATCGTCGACCGGGCGCCGCGGGAACTGGTGGAGTCGTGCGGATTTGATCGCGCCGTTCTGTTTCGGGTCCACGAAGGCCGGATGGTGATGGAATCCGCGTACTTCGGTGAGGACCGCGCGGGTGCGGAGAAGATGGTCGCCTTCGCGCAGGCGGTGGCACCGCCGCTGGACCACATGTTGCTGGAAACGGAGATGATTCGCCGGCACGCGCCGGCGATCGTGCGGGATGCCCGCACCGATCCGCGCGTCAACCGGCCGATCATCGACTTTTCGCTGACCCGCTCTTA
The DNA here is from genome assembly GCF_059812565.1 of Mycobacterium sp. NGS49. NCBI lineage: Bacteria > Bacillati > Actinomycetota > Actinomycetes > Mycobacteriales > Mycobacteriaceae > Mycobacterium > Mycobacterium sp. NGS49. Next base: position 14,250 of record NZ_JCALCX010000036.1, read on the forward strand.
TGTGGCGGCGCCAGTCATGCCTACCGGCAAGGTCATTGGGTTCCTGCATGCCGACCGGTTGTATTCCGGGCGGGTGGTCGACGAGATCGATCGGGACACGGTCTGGGCGTTCGCCGAGGGCTTCGGCTACGCCTACGAACGCACGGTGCTGCTGGAGCGGATGCGCCGCCAGCACGTTGAGGTGCGCCGTGCGTTGGCCTCCGCGGACGAGGCGGCCCGTGCACTTCAGGATGCCGATCTGGATCTTCGCAAGATCGAACCGGTCGAGCGCGGTCCCGCGGCACGGTCATTGGCCGAGGTTGAAACCAAGGTGATGGCGGTGCTGACCCGCCGCGAGGTCGAGGTGCTGCGACTGATGGCGGCGGGCCGCACCAACCAACAGATCGCCGACGAGCTGGTGATCTCGGCGGGCACGGTCAAGTCGCACGTCAAGCGGGTGCTGCGCAAACTGCGCGCCACGAACCGCGCGGAGGCGGCGTCGGCATATGTGCGGCTGGCGAGCGTGTCGGACTTCGGCTGAAGCGCAGATCTCTACGGCGACATAACGATTGCCGCTGACGGCCGACGGTGTTTCGGCGGCGGCGGGACGTGGACGCTGAGGTAGGGAAAGTCGCTGTTATCACAGGCGCGGCCACTCGCCGGCGGTCCCGAGAGAGGACGGCCGACGAGCTGATGTCCATGAGCAATATGTAGATGGTCGCCGCTGGTAGGTGTGAAATACGACGTAATAGCGTATTTTCGACGATTGATGTATTTTAACAGTTCGACGAGACCCCATTAGCAGCTGACGGGCTGGTGCGCCCTGAGGAGGAGCAGTAGGGATGACCGACACCAAAGAAGCCAGCGAGAAGGTCGTTCGCGATTTCCTCGGATCCTGGGAGGGACGCAGTCTGGAAACGATCTGCAGCGGCTTCGCCGCCGATGCGGTCTACCACAACGTTCCGGTCGCACCGATCGAGGGCATCGCCGGAATTCGTGGAATATTCGAGGCGTTCTTGGCTGCCTTCTCCGATGCCAAGCTCGATATCGTTACGCTGGCCGCTGAGCCGGGCCGGGTGCTCGTCGAGCGCGTGGACTACTTCACGATGAACGACGGCCGCAAAGTGGTGCTACCGGTGACCGGCGTGTTCGAAGTAAAGAATGGCAAGATCACGCGCTTCAGCGATTATTTTGACCTCGCGGACTTCGAGGGGCAGAGCGGAATGAAGCTGTAGGTGTTGCCGGCAGGATGCTCGGCTGACGATGGGCAGAAAGGGGGGTTGAGTTGACGGGAACCACGGTCCAACCCATTAAGCGCCGGCCGAAGGATCGAAAACAGCAGATTCTCGAGCAGGCGGTAGGGCTGTTCATCGAGCGTGGCTTCCATTCGGTGAAGCTGGAAGACATAGCCGAGGCGGCCGGAGTCACCGCGCGGGCGTTGTATCGCCATTACGACAACAAACAGGCCTTGCTCGCCGAAGTGATCCGGACCGGTCAGGACCAGTATCAGAGCGCGCGCCGGCTCAGTGATGGTGAGGCTGAGCCGACGCCGCGGCCGCTGCATGTCGAACTGCCTGATCTCATCGCTGCGGCCGTCGAGTCCCGCTCTCTGATGGTGTTGTGGCAGCGCGAGGCCCGTTACCTCAACGAGGACGACCGCGTCGAGGTCCGCCGCCGCATCAACGCGATCGTCGCCGGTATGCGAGAAAACGTGCTGCTCGAGGTGCCCGGACTCAGCCCCCGGCACGCCGAACTGCGGGCGTGGGCGGTGTCGAGCACCTTGACCGGACTGGGCGGGCACAATCTCACCCTGCCCGCGGACGAACTCGAAAGATGTCTGTCGCGGGCATGTATGGCGGCGGCAAGGACCCCTCCGGTCAGCGATCTACGGCCGCTGGACTCGTCCGGTGGCAACGAGGACGTGTTGTTCTCGCGGTACGAAACCCTGCTGGCGACCGGCGCGCGACTGTTTCGTGCGCAGGGCTACCCGGCGGTCAGCACGAGTGAGATCGGTAGAGGCGCGGGCATCGCAGGTCCGGGGCTCTACCGCTCGTTCTCGTCCAAGCAGGCAATCCTGGACGCGCTTCTTCGCCGCCTCGATGAGTGGCGGAGCCTGGAATGCGTGCGGGCCATACGTGCGAATCTCGAACCGGCGCAACGCTTACGCGGCCTGGTCGAGGGCCATGTCCGGATCAGCCTGGATGCGCCAGACCTGGTGGCCGTCTGCGTCACCGAATTGTCCCACGCTTCCGGCGAAGTTCGCGACGGCCATCTGAGGAGCAAGGCGGACCGCGAGTCGGTCTGGATGGATCTGATCGTCCAGCTGGTCCCGGAGACGACGATCATCGAGGCGCGACTGCTCATCGCCGCGGCGATCACCTTCATCGAAGACGTCGCCCGCACCTGGCATCTGACCCGATACTCCGGAGTCGCCGACGAAATCACCGCGCTCGCCTTGGCGATCTTGACCAGCCGGTCCTGACGGATTCCGGGTCGCCGGCGCACGTTGCGGTGCTGTCAATGTCGAGTTTTGCCACGTCCGTGCGGGACAACGGGGGGTTCACCACAGCGCGGCGACGGTTCCGCCGTCGGCGATCTGAGTGGTGCCGGTTACCATCGAGGCGTCGTCGGAGAGCAGGAACGCGACGATGCTGGCCATCTCCTCCGGAGCGGCCATGCGTCCCTGCAGGCGGGCGATCAATGCCAGCGCGCCGCCCTCCCCGAGGGCTTCGTCGAACATCGTCATCGCGGTCTGTTGCATCGGGGTGTCGACGAAGGCGGGCAACAGTGCGTTGGCCCGGATGTTCGACGAACGCAATTCCGCGGCGGTGATGCGGCTCAGGTGGCTGATGGCCGCCTTGGACATGCCGTACGCCCCGGAGCCACCGACCGCGATATGGCCGGCCAGCGACGACATGTTGACGATCGCTCCGCCACCACGCTCGATCATCCTGGGCGCAGCATGTTTGGTGCACAACCAGGCGCCGCGCAGGTTGATCGACATGACGCGGTCGAAGTCTTCGACGGTGGTGTCGATCAGCGAAGCGAAGTGAACGACACCGGCATTCGCGACGAGTTTGTCCACCCCACCGAACAACGTGACGCAGGACTGCACCATGGCGATGACCTGTTCCTCGTCACTGACATCGGCCTGGTGACCGACCGCGCCGTGACCGACCTTGGTAGCCGCGGTCTCGGCGGCCGCGGCGTCGATGTCCGCGCACAGCACCTGACACCCCTCGGTCGCAAGCCGCTGCGCCACTGCCAGGCCGATCCCGGCCCCGGCCCCGGTGACGATCGCTGTTTTTCCGGCCAGGTCTGGGTGCGTCATCGGTCACCTCGTGAATGTGTCTGTCGTACTGAGATTTTCAGCCCGCCGCTGCCCAAGTCTGGGTTTCGATGCCGCGTTCACGGATCGCCCCGAACAGCACAAGACCAAATCCTGGCATGTCGTCGGCGAGTTTGAGGGCATACACCCCGAGATCACGCAGCATCCACCCGACGGTCTCCGCGGCGGGGTCAGCGGTTTCGCTGCGCCCGAACAAGCCACAGGCCCGCGGCTGTCCCGCCGGCCGCAGGTACAGTACGACACCACTGCCCTGCGCCGACATCCTGGTCAGGGCACCCTCGAGTTCGCCGCTGCACCGGCAAGCCTTGGAGCCGAACACATCTCCGGTCAGGCACTCGACGTGCACGTGTATCGGTACCGGTACCCCTGGTCCGGCGGCTCCGACGATGACCGCCAGATGCTCTCCGCCGTCATGCACGTCGCGAAACCCGATCACCCGAGAGGTACCGGCCCAGGTGGGCAGGACGGCTTCGGCCAATCGGACCACCTGAGGTTCGGTTCGGCGCCGATACGCCACCAGTTCGAACATGGACACCACAGCGAGCCCGTGTTCGACAGCGAACTCGAGCAATTCGGCACCGCGGGCGACCAGCACCGGGTTGCGGCGCGACACGATCTCACAGAAGCCGGCCGCCCTTCCCCGCCCGGCCAGGCCTGCCAGGTCGACGGCTGCCTCGGCGGCGGCGCGCCGGCCCAGCACGCCGTCGGCGCGGGCCTGAACCGGGAGCACGTGACCCGGGCGCTGCAGATCGGACGCGACCGTGTCAGGCGCCGCCAGCGCCGCGATGGTTCTCGCCCGATCGGCCGCCGAGATGCCGGTGCCCGTCCCGCGCACGTCGACGGACACGCAATCCGGGCTGTCGCCGTGGCACATTGGTGCCAACCCAAGCCGGGCACACTCGTTGCCCGGCAGGGCAACTCGGACGTACCCGGTGGTGTGGCGGATGGTGAAGTGCAGCAGGTGCGCAGTGGCGGCGCCGGCGGCGAACACCAGGAAGCCGTCACCGTCGGCACCGTCGCTGAGGACGACGGGCTGCCCCGCGGCTATCGCGGTGAGGGCGCGTCGCACTCGCACATCGGTGGTTTTCATGCGGGCTCCCGCTGCGCAGCTGCGAGTCGGCGGAACCGGCTACCGTGAAACACCAACGGTGCACGGTCGAGATCGGCTTGCAGCGAACAGATCTCAAGCAGGACGATGAGGTGGTCGCCGGCCGGGATCTCGTCACGCAGCCGGCAGTCCAGCGCAGCGGTTGATCCGTGAACGATGACGCTGCCGTCCGGTAGCTCGGTCCAGCCGACTCCGGCGAACCTGTCTCCGGTCTTGCGGGACAGACTGATGCAGGCTTCGTCGTGTCCTTCGGCCAGCACGCTGACACCAAGGTAGGGCCGCCGGCGCAACAGCGGCCACGTCGTCGATGTGTGTTGGATGCAGACCGATACCAGCGGCGGGTCGAGGGACACCGGTGTGAAAGCGCTTGCGGCCATGCCGATCGGCACCCCGTCCACTGCGGCACAGACGGCGATCACGCCGGAGGGGAAACAGCCGAAGGCCCTGCGCAGCGTAGCCCCGTCGAGACGATCGGTGGTTACCTCGACGACCATCTTCAGCGCAACCCGTCCAGGAAATCCACCAGCAACCGGTTGGTCTCATCGGGAGCTTCCTGCTGAATCCAGTGACCGACGTCGGCGATCATGTGGGTGCCGCGGTAGTCGGACATCACCTCATCGGCGCGTTCGACGGCTTCGGCGCCCCAGGTGGTGCCCACGTCGTACTGGCCGCCGATGAACAGTGCGGGCGGGGTGAGCGGCTTGCCTTCCTGGTCGGCCAGGTCGTGCCAGTCGTTGTCGATGTTGTGATAGAAGCTGAGCGGGCCGCCGAAACCCGAGCGCTCGAATTCTGCGGTGTAGAAATCGGCATCGGCGTCGGTGAACCAGGACGGCATCGTCTCGGGATAAACGAACGCGTCCTTGAGCTTTGCGCCTTGCGCCATGCACAGGGGGCCGGCGCGGATCACGTCGATCGGGTCCATGGCGGCCAGGTCGACGCCGGCGTCCACTGCCGCCTTGGTCGCCGCGATCATCCCTTCACCGGAGACGGTGTAGGTCAGACCCAACAGCCAGCTACGCACGTCCTCTTCGATCTCGGCGATGATGCCGTCCTGTGCGGAGAAGTAGTCCTGATACCAGACGCGGCCATCGCCGGCCAGTTCCAGGTGGTAGTCGTTGGGCCGATGTTCGCCGAAAGGACTGCCCGGCAGACCGATTACGCCCCGTCCGGCGAAGGGAACACTGATGCCGACCACGCCGGAGCACCGGTCGGGGTGCAACCAGGCGAAGGTCCAGGCGACCGGTGCTCCCCAGTCGTGCCCGACGACGAACGCCTTGTCCTGACCGTAGGCGCCGACGACACCCACGATGTCGCCGACCAGTTCCTTGATGCGGTAAGCGGAGTTCAGGAAGTACTTCGACGATCGCCCGTAGCCGCGCTGGTCGATGGCAATTACCCGGTAGCCCGCGGCGGCTAATGCCGGAATCTGGTGGCGCCACGAATACCACGACTCCGGGAAACCGTGAATGAGCACCACCAAGGGGCCGTCACCCTCTTCTACCGCATGGATGCGGGTGCCCCGGCAGTTCAAGCTCCGATGAACCATGCTCACGTCTCCTCCAGCTCCCTCTAGCGCCCGTGACCTGCGGCCGCGCCCACGAGTTGCTCGGCAGGCTCGGCCGGTATCGGGCGATTCTGGTAATTGCGGGCGATCAACGTCTTCTCCCCCGACAGCCGGGTTCGTGCCCACTTGCCGATGACGCGGCCGGCGATGCCCGGCTTCATCAGCGCCAGCGGTGGCTTAACCAGGTGGACGACGGCCAGGAACTCGCGGTAGGCGTCGAGGTCGTCGTGCACCAACTCCAGCAGACGGTCCATATACCAGGTGAGCACCCCGAAGTAGAACGGCCGCTTCTTGTTCACGTCCTTGATCCAGTTGAACCGCAGATTCTGTTCGCGGATCACGAACCAAGCCGTATCCGCCATCTTGGCTATCGACCGGTAATAGCGGCGCGGCAGGTCCCGGTGCCCGGGTCCGTACTTGGCCAGCAGCACCTGCATTTCGCGGACTTCCTTGAGCGCCAGGCTCATTCCCAGCCCCGAGACCGGGTCGGCGCTGGTGTAGGCGTCGCCGACGGCCAGCAGTGCACGCGGCAGATTACGCTTCTTCTCGTAATGCAGCCGCAACATGTTCGGGTAGCGGAAATTGTAGATCGGCGAGGCCGGCTCCAGACCGTCGATGTTCTCCCCCACCACCGGTGAGGGCATCAGATCGGCGAATTCCCGGAACTCCTTGGCTGTTCGGGGCGGCGAGTAGCAGTTGTAGGCCACCAGTGAGGTGGACAGCAGAGTGCGCGAGCTGTCGGTGTAGTACTGCGCGGCGTAGGTGTCCTCGAACGGACGGTACGCATAGCAGATCACCATGACCTTGTCCTGCCACTGACGCTCGGGTGGAACGCGGTGCTGCATGGTCGAGTAGAAGCAGTTGATGATGTCCTGCTCCACCTCGGGTGCGCCGATGCCGATGCGTTCCAGGAACTCCGGGACCCGGGTGTTCTTGCCGGACGCGTCGACGACGAACTCGGCGGGTATCACCACGGGTTCGGAGCCTACGGCCACCCCGATGACGGTGTTCTGGGCGCGGTCGAACACCAGATCGGTGACCTCGGATTCGTAACGGAAGTCGATCCGTGATTCGCCGTCCAACCGGCGTCGCACACACCATTCGAGCAATGGTCTTCCGGCACAGACGATCTCGATGTCGCTCGTGCCCGGCTTCTTCCAGGACCCACCCAACCGAATCCGGTACTGAGCCGCCATGTCGACCTTGAAGGCCCCCTCACGGACCATGTCGTCGACGATGCCGGGAAAGAATCGCTCCAGTTCGATCTGTCCCGCGGTGAGCAGATGATGCAGATGCCAGCCCTGGGCTGCGCCCGGCCTGCCCTCCCGTCGGCGGTGCGGATCGTCCTTCTCCAGCACGATCACCCGCTCGAAGGTCTCACTGCACACCTTGGCCGCCGCGATACCCGCGATGCTGCCGCCGATCACCACGGCAGTCCCACGGCCGCGCCGGCGCACCTCACCGATGTCCATCTTGGTGTAGTCGACGCGTGCCGGCGTGCGCCGGCGAGCGGCGCCACTGGCAACGAACTTCTCGTAGTAAAGCCCGACACGCTGAAAGCCGTTGTTGTCCAGCCACAACCGGGTGGCTTCCACCATCGCTGCCGGACCGCACAGGTACACGTCGGCGTCACCACCGGCCAGCATCCGCTCGTCGAGCAGATCGGTGACCAGGCCGGTGGGCCCGTCCCAGGCGGCGTCCGGGTTGCTGACGATGACATGTAGCTCCAGGGCGGCGACGCGGCGCCGCAACGCTGTGAGTTCGTCGAGCTTGCAGAGGTCTTCGGCCGCGGTGACCCCGTAGAGCAGATAGACCGGTTGGCCGGTCTCGGCGGGCAGGCTCTCGGCCATGGCCAGGATCGCCGACAAACCGGTGCCACCGGCGACCAGGATGACCGGTCGCACCACGGGGCGCAGATAGAAGCTGCCCTTGCTGCAGCGCATGGCAATTCGATCACCAGGCCTCGCCCGGTCGCGCAGGTAGTTCGACATCACACCGTCGGGCAGCAGCCTGATGATGAACTCCAGATCGGGGCCGCCGTCGGGTTGGGCATAGGAGTAATTGCGCCAGGTGTCGGTGCCGGGCACCTGCAATTGCGCGAATTGGCCGGCCTTGTATCGCAGAGTGGCGCCCAGACCCGAGACATCGATCCGCAGTATGGCCGTAGTGGGTGACACCAGGTCGACCTCGGTCACCACACCTTCACCGGTGATCAGCAGCGCCGCGTTGTCGTCGGCCGGGTATTGCAGTTCGATGCGGCAGTCCGAGGTCGGGAAAGTCTGACACGTCAGGATCTTTCGCGCCGCGCGCTCCACATCGGACAGTCCCTCGGTGCGTCCCATCTCGTACTGGCCGGAGGCGCAGCCGGCCACGCAGGTGCCGCAGATTCCGCTCTGGCACTCGTTGACGATGGCGACGCCGTGTTCCTCGGCGGCATCCAGCATCGTCTGGTCCGGACGCACCGGCATCGTCCTGATCGTTCCGTCTGAATAGCCAACGGTGACTTGGCGAACCGTCATCGTGGTGCCTCTCCTCGACTGTGTGGTCGCGCTAGACGACCAGGGCGACCGGTTTCTTGGCGATTCGGGCATTGAGTCGGGGCATGACCTCTTCGGCGAGCAGACGCAGCGATTCCTTCCACGGACCCGGGTTCTCCAGGTAGTCGAACCCGAGCACCAGCAGGTGGCCGAATCCGCCCACCTGGTCGTAGGTGGCCTCGAGTTTGTCCACGACCGTTTCCACCGAGCCGACGACGAATGCGTTCTCGGCCAGGTACTCCGGAGTCACGTCATCGTCCGGCACCGACGGGTTGTGCTTGTAGAACTTGGTCATCCCGAACATGCGGAAGGTGGGCAGCGTGTATTCGCGCATGGCCCGCCCCATTGCGCCGTCGACGGCGTAACGGAACGCCTGCTCGTCGGTTTCGGCCACCAGGACCTCACGTACCAGCCGCCAATCCCGGCGATCCGGGGTGCGGCCGCTGCGCTCGGCACCTTCCAGCACCGCGTCCCAGTGGGTGGCCACGTACTCGGCGTTGAGATCCAGGCTCATGGGAATGTAACCGCGTTCACCGGCCAGCTTCAGTGTCTCTGAGCCGGCACTGAAACCAGTTACCCCGATGGGTGGGTGCGGGCTCTGGAACGGCTTGATGTGCCGCTTCATCAAGCCCTCGAACATCGGGGAAATGCCGTTGACGTTCCAGTACTTTCCGCGATGCTCCCAGGGGGAGTCATCGGTCCAGATGCGCAACATGATCTCCAGCGCCTCGCGCGTCATTTCGCGGTGTTCGCCGTTCTTGCCGTCGACGTCATACAGCGCCCAGTCGCCGGGAATCCCGCTGGCCCCCACGCCCAGCATGAACCGGCCCTGGGCGAGATGATCGAAATAGGCGACCCGGTGCGCCAATTCGACCGGGTGGTGATACGGCAACAGGTGGGCGCCTGGAGCGACCTTGATGTGCTTGGTGCGCAACAACGCTTGGGCCAGCAGCAGATCGGGGGCGCAGATCGGCTCCCACGGCACGGTGAAGTGTTCACCGACCCAGGCCTCTACATATCCGAGCCGGTCGGCCAGCTCGATGATGTCGAGGTCCCACTGGGTCGCGTCGTACAGAGTGCGCTCCGGTGGATGGGCCGGCATGAGGAAGATTCCGATCTCCATCGTTAACCCTTCTTGGTCGTATGTGCCCCCGCCGGGATTCCGGCGCGCCGCGGTTGGCTTGTTCTCTCGCTAACACAGTACTAGCAAGATACTTCGTTGTACACAAGATGCTTTTTGCTTGGGGATTCTCCTGTTCGTATGCCGATATATGGCGTATTGGCTATGGACATAGCGGCGAAGTTCCGCGTAACCTCGCACGGGTCAGAGGTTCTGCGCTCAGTGAGCAGCAAGGAGTCACCATGAGTGTCACCGGGCTCGGTCCGGTCGATCGCCGGTCCAATGGGGAGCATCCCGTGCAGGGCTTCGATTTCATCCGCTATGAGACGCGTGACGATGGGCTGATTGCCGTCATCACCCTGAACCGCCCCAAGCAGCGCAATGCGCAAACCCGCGGAATGCTCGTGGAGTTGGGCGCCGCCTTCGAACTCGCCGAAGCCGACGACACCGTCCGGGTCGTGATCCTGCGGGGTGCCGGTCCCGCCTTCTCGGCGGGCCATGACCTCGGATCGTCCGACGACGTCAGAGAGCGGGCACCGGGGCCGGACCAGCACCCCACCTACCACTGCAACGGCGGGACCTTCGGCGGGGTGGAGTCACGCAACCGGCAGGAATGGCACTACTACTTCGAGAACACGAAGAGATGGCGCAACCTGCGCAAGATCACCATTGCCGAGGTGCACGGCACCGTCCTTTCGGCGGGTCTGATGCTGGCGTGGTGCTGCGATCTCATCGTCGCCGCTGCGGACACCGTGTTCGCCGACGTGGTGGGCACCCGCCTGGGTATGTGCGGGGTGGAGTACTTCGGCCATCCCTGGGAGTTCGGGCCCCGTAAGGCCAAGGAACTTCTGCTCACCGGCGACTCGATCGGCGCCGATGAAGCCCATGCGCTGGGGATGGTCTCGAAGGTGTTTCCTGCCGACCAGTTATCGCACAGCACAATCGAATTTGCGCGCAGGGTCGCCAAGGTGCCGACCATGGCCGCGCTGCTGATCAAAGAGTCGGTGAACCAGACCGTCGACGCGATGGGCTTTTCCACCGCCCTGGACGGTTGCTTCAAGATCCATCAGCTCAATCACGCCCACTGGGGTGAGGTCACGGGTGGAAAGCTGTCGTACGGCACCGTCGAGTACGGACTCGACGACTGGCGAGACGCGCCGGAGATCCTGCGCGCGAACAAAAACCGCCCTTGAGGTACACCGGGCAATGGACATCACCTATCCGCCGGAGGCCGAAGCCTTCCGCGACCGGATCCGCGCGTTTCTGCACGAGCACCTGCCCGAGGATTGGGCGGGACCCGGGGCGCTGGCACCGGCGGCGCGCGACGAGTTCGCGCGGCAGTGGCGGCAGTTGCTGGCGGCCAACGGCTTGGTCGCTGTGTCCTGGCCCGAGGAATTCGGTGGCGCGGGTCTGTCCGTGATGGCGCAGGCGGTGCTCGACGAGGAGTTCGCCCGTGCGGGCGCGCCCGAAGGGCTGGAGAACGACCTGCTGGGCATTCAGCTACTGGGTAATACGCTGATTGCGCTGGGTTCCGAAGAGCAGAAGGCACATTACCTGCCGCGTATCCTCAGTGGCGAGGACCGCTGGTGTCAAGGGTTTTCCGAACCCGAAGCGGGTTCGGACCTGGCGTCCGTGCGAACCAGGGCGGTGCTCGACGGAGACGAGTGGATACTCAACGGTCAGAAGATCTGGACGTCGGCGGGACCTACCGCGAACTGGATCTTCGTCTTGGCGCGAACCGACCCGGACGGACCCAGGCACAACGGGCTGTCGATGCTGCTGGTACCCATGGACCAGCCCGGCCTGGCGGTTCGCCCGATCGTCAACGCGGCCGGACACGCCTCGTTCAGCGAGGTGTTTCTGACCGACGCGCGCACCCCGGCCGCCAATGTGATCGGTCGGGTCGGCGATGGCTGGCGGGTGGCGATGACGCTGCTCGGCTTCGAACGCGCCTCCCAGGTCACCACCGCTGCTATCAATTTCGGCCGTGACCTCGACCGGTTGTGCGAACTGGCCCGCGACCGCGGCAAGCACACCGATCCCCTCGTTCGTGATGCGTTGGCATGGTGCTACTCGCGGGTCCAGATCATGCGTTACCAGGGATACCGCGGCCTGACCTCGTTGATCAACGGACAACGGCCCGGTGCCGAAGCCGCGATCAGCAAAGTCCTGTGGAGCGAGTACTTCCAGCGTTACACCGAACTCGCGGCTGAGATTCTGAGCCTCGAGGCACTGAGCGCCGACGGTTCGGGCAACGGGGAGGCGCTGATCGTCCCGGCGGTGGGTACCCCCAACTCGGCCGCCTGCTGGCTGGATGAGTTGCTCTACGCTCGCGCCGCCACGATTTACGCCGGCAGCTCCCAGATCCAGCGCAACGTCATCGGGGAACAGCTGCTCGGTCTTCCCAAGGAGCCACGTCGAGACACCGGCACGACCTGAAGAACTGAGATGGATTTTCGCTACAGCACCGAACAACACGACTTCCGCGCGTCACTGCGCCGCTTTCTGCGCCAACACGCTCCACCGGCGCGGATGCGCGAGGTGGCCGCGGCAGACGGCTTCGACCGGCAGCTGTGGCGGCGGTTGTGCGGCGAGCTGGAGCTGCCTGCACTCCACACGCCGTCCCAATACGGTGGACTGGGCGCCACAATGGTCGAGATGACCATCGCCTTCGGCGAGCTCGGCCGGGCGCTGACACCAGTTCCGTTCGCCGCCAACATTTTCGCGATCGAAGCCGTGCTGCGGATGGGCGACGAAGAGCAGCGGAAGAAGCTCCTGACCGGCCTGCTCACCGGCGAACAGGTCGGAACGCTGGCGGCCGGCGGGCACGACATCGCCCAGGGGGCAACCGTTCGAGTGGAAAGACGTGGCGGCCGAAGTCTGCTCAGCGGCGAGTGCAGCCCCGTGCTACACGGCCATGTCGCAGACCTGATCGTCGTTCCGGCGTTGGTGGACGATCGGGTGGTGGTGCACGTCGCGGCCACCGACGCGCCGGGCGTGACCGTCACGCGACTGCCTTCCTTCGACATCACCCGGCCGGTGGCCAGGCTGCAGCTCGACCGGGTTCCGGCCGAACCCTTGACCGCAGGTTCGGCCGAGGACCTTCAGGCAGTGCTCGACGTGGCGCGCGTGCTGCTCGCTGCGGAGATGCTCGGCGGCGCCGAGGCATGCCTTGAGCTGGCAGTCGAATACGCCGGAAGCCGAAGGCAATTCGGCCGGCCGATCGGGTCCTTCCAGGCGGTCAAGCATGTGTGTGCCGACATGCTGATCGAGATCGATGCCACCCGGGCCGCGGTGATGTTTGCCGCGATGAGCGCCACGAACAGACAGGAATTGCACGTCACCGCGCCCTTGGCCAAAGCGCAGGCGGCGGACGCCTTCATGGTGTGCGCCGGATCGGCGATCCAGATCCACGGTGGGATCGCGTTCACCTGGGAGCACAACATGCATCTGTACTTCCGGCGCGCCAAGACCACCGCAGTGATCTTCGGCAGCAGCGCCCAACACCGTGCCCTGCTCGCCGACCGCGCCGGTCTCTAGGCATGGATTCCTACGCGGCCGGGCCGGTCGACATCGCATTGCTCGAGGAGACGATTGGTGCCAACTTCGAGCGCACGGTGCGCGCTCACCCCGACGCGGAGGCGCTGGTCGACGTAGCAGGCAGACGGTGCTGGACCTATGCCGAACTCAACTCCGAGGTCGACCGATTGGCAATCGCCCTGGTGGCCAGTGGCATCCAGCGAGGCGACCGAGTCGGCATCTGGTCACCCAATTGCCCGGAGTGGACAATCCTGCAGTACGCCACCGCCAAGATCGGCGCCATCCTGGTGACCGTCAACCCGGCCTACCGTACCTACGAGCTGTCGCATGTGCTGCGTCACTCCGGTACCCGGCTACTGGTATCCGCGGCCGCTTTCAAGACCTCCGACTACCGCCGCATGGTTGACGAAGTAGCCTCCGACGCAACAAATCTGGCTGAGGTCGTGTTTCTGGGCACCGGTGACTGGGACCGGCTTGGGCAGCGCGCGGCCGGGGCGGGCAGCGCAGTGTTGCGGGACCGGATGACCGTCCTGTCCCCGTCGGATCCGATCAACATTCAATACACCTCCGGCACAACGGGATCACCCAAGGGAGTCACCCTGTCACACCGCAACATCCTCAACAACGGGTTCTTCGTCACCGAGCAGATCCGGCTCGGGCCCGGTGACCGATTGTGCATCCCGGTGCCGTTCTACCACTGCTTTGGCATGGTGATGGGCAACCTGGGCTGCACCAGCCACGGCGCCACCATGGTGAATCCGGGCGCGGGGTTCGACCCCGCCGCAACGCTGCTGGCCATCGAGCAGGAGCGCTGCACCGGCGTCTACGGGGTACCGACGATGTTCATCGCCATGCTCGGACACCCCGACCTGGCCCGCCGCGACGTGTCGTCGCTGCGTACCGGGATCATGGCCGGTGCGCCCTGTCCCGTGCAGGTGATGAAGCGGTGCATCGACGAACTGCACATGGCGCAGGTGTCGATCGCCTACGGCATGACCGAAACCTCGCCGGTGTCCTGCCAAACCACGGTCGACGATGACCTGGAGCGTCGAACCGAGACAGTGGGCCGGGTGCATCCGCATGTCGAGGTCAAGATCGTCGACCCCGGGACCGGACGGGTCGTGCCGCGAGGTCAGTCCGGGGAACTGTGCACCCGCGCCTACTCGGTGATGCTGGGTTACTGGCGCGACGACGAGAAGACCAGTGCGGCGATCGACGACCAGGGGTGGATGCATACCGGTGACCTGGCGATGATGCGTGACGACGGCTATTGCGTGGTGACCGGACGAATCAAGGACTTGATCATCCGCGGTGGCGAGAATCTGTCACCGCGTGAGATCGAGGAGTTCCTGCATACCCACCCCGATGTCGAAGACGTGCAGGTGTTCGGCGTTCCCGACAGCACCTACGGCGAGGAGGTCTGCGCGTGGATCAAGATGCGGCCCGGGCGGGCGGCGCTGGATGTCGAGGGGGTCCGGGCGTTCTGCTCGGGACGGCTCGCGCATTACAAAATCCCGCGCTATGTTCACTTGGTTGACAAATTCCCTATGACAGCGACCGGGAAAGTCCGCAAAATCGACATGCGTATGGAAACGGCGCGGATGTTGGGGCTTTAAGTACGCAATGTAAAACGGTTTGACAATCGGAAGAGCGTCGCTACCAGCGGGGTTGCGATGTAAGCGGCAATTTTCGAATTCATCAGGAAATGGTGTCTCCGAAAAACCTGGCTCTTCCAACGGTACTCGTTTGGCGATAACCTGTTGCCGTCGCGATATTTCCCCGGCGCTGGTTATGCCAGCGGCCGCCGGGTGTGGTCGATATTAGGAGTCAGCGATGAGTGACAGGAACAGGGTGCGGGTGGTCCGCGCGGTCTTGGCCGTGCTGATGACAGCCATGGGCGCCATGATGCTAGCCGGCTGCCCCGCAACCAATGCCGGTCCGCCCCTGGAGCCCCGGGCTGCCGACACGGTGACCGTGCCGGTCGAGTTTCCGGGCAGCTGACCGTCAGCCGCCCAGCGCAGCGATCGCGGCGTCGTAATCGGGCTCCTGCGCGATCTCGGGCACCAGCTCGGTGTGCGCGACCTTGCCGTCGGCTCCGATCACGACAACCGCCCGCGCCAGCAGCCCGGCCATCGGGCCGTCGACCATGGTGACGCCGTAGTCCTTGCCGAAGCTGTCGCGGAACGCCGATGCCACGCTGACGTTCTCGATGCCCTCGGCGCCGCAGAACCGCTTCTGCGCGAACGGCAGGTCGTTGGACACACACACCACCGAGGCGCCGCTTCCGGCGACGCGCTCGTTGAAGGTCCGCACGCTGGAGGCGCAGACCGGAGTGTCGATGGACGGAAAGATGTTCAGCAGCACCGCTTTACCGTTGAACTGGTCGCTGCTGAAGGGGCTCAGATCGCCGCCCGTCATCGTGAATGCAGGGGCTGGTGACCCGACGGCGGGAAGTTCGCCGACGGTGTTGATCGCATTTCCGCGCAAGGTTATCTGTGCCATGGGCCTAGTCTGCCAAAGACGCTTTCCCTGACCTGCGCCCAGGTCCGATGTCCTGATTTGTGGGATACATGGCGTAGACGCCAGGACCGCCGGTGGCCAAGACTGTACCCATGGCTCGCAAAGTGGTCCGCAAAGTCGTGATCGTGGGCTTTGCCGGGGTGCAGGCGCTGGATCTGGTGGGGCCCTACGAAGTCTTCACCGGTGCATCCCTGCTCACCAGCGGCGGCTACGAGGTGGTGGTGGCCTCCCCTGGCGGTCAGCCCATCACCACGGCCACCGGCCTGGGTTTCCTCGGCGTACCGCTGCCCGATCCCGGCGACCACGTGGACACCGTGGTGCTGCCCGGGGGTTCCGGTGTGGATGCCGCGCGGACCGACGTCGAGTTCCTCAATTGGATCAGGGCAGTCGCCCGCACCGCCCGTCGCGTGGTCACCGTCTGCACGGGCGCGTTCCTGGCCGCCGAGGCGGGGTTGTTGGACGGGCATCGCGCCACCACGCACTGGGCCTTCGCCGACCGCCTGGCAGCCGAGTTCCCGAAGGTCGAGGTGGACCCGGACCCGATCTTCATTCGCAGCGGCGAGCGCATCTGGACGGCCGCCGGTGTGGCCTCCGGTATCGACCTCGCCCTCTCGCTGGTCGAGGACGACCACGGAACCGAGGTCGCGCAGACGGTCGCCCGCTGGCTGGTGCTTTACCTGCGCCGCCCCGGCGGCCAGACTCAGTTCGCCGCCCCGGTGTGGATGCCGCGCGCGAGAAGACCGTCGATCCGCGAGGTGCAGGAAGCCATCGAAGCCGAACCCGGCGGCGCACACAGCATTGACGACCTGGCCCGGCGGGCCGCCATGAGTCCGCGGCATTTCACCCGGATCTTCACCGAGGAGGTCGGCGAGGCGCCCGGCCAGTACGTCGAGCGGGTGCGCACCGAAGCCGCGCGCCGGCAGCTGGAAGAAACCGACGACACCGTGGTGGCGATCGCCTCCCGCTGTGGCTTCGGCACCGCGGAAACCATGCGGCGCAACTTCATTCGCCGCGTGGGCATCCCGCCCGACCAATATCGCAAAGCGTTCGCCTAGCAAAGGAAACCGTTATGACTCAGATCGCGTTCGTGGCCTACCCCGGGTTCACCGCATTGGACATGATCGGCCCGTACGAGGTGCTGCGGCAGTTGCCCGACACCGAGGTACGGTTCGTCTGGCATGAAGCCGGACCGGTCACCGCCGACTCCGGTGTGCTGATAGTGGGGGCTACCCACTCCCTGGCCGAAACTCCCTCCCCCGACGTCATTCTCGTCCCCGGCGGCCCGGCGACTCCGGTGCACGCGCGCGACGAGAAATTGCTCGACTGGCTGCGGCAGGCCAATCGAACAGCCTCCTGGACCGCCTCGGTGTGCTCCGGCTCGGTGATCCTGGCGGCCGCGGGATTGCTGCGGGACAAGCGCGCCACCTCGCACTGGATCGCACTTCCGGCTCTCAAGGCCTTCGGGGTCACTCCGGTCGGCGACCAGCGGATCGTGCACGAGGACAACGTCATTACCAGCGCCGGGGTCTCCGCCGGAATCGACCTCGCCTTGTGGCTCGCCGGGCAGCTCGGCGGTGAAGGACGTGCGAAAGCGATCCAGCTGGCCATCGAGTACGACCCACAGCCGCCGTTCGACTCCGGTCACATGTCGAAAGCATCGGCGGCGACGAAAGCCGCCGCTACCGCGCTGCTGTCCAAGGACAGCCTCAAGCCGGCCAATATGAAGGCGACGACGTTGCTGGCCTGGGAGCAGGCGCTGTCCGCCGCGCGTTCGCGGCGTCGCAAGCGGCAACCGGTCAGCTCTCCCGCCTAGGCCCCGGAATCGCGTCCGTGGCGAGTTTGCCGCCGGCCTGCAGCCACGCTGCGACCACCCGCGGCGCGTCGCGGTTGGGGTTGTAGATGTCCTCTTCGCTGGCGAACAGTCCATCGCCGGCGTAGACCAGCCGCGTCCAGTTGGGGAACCAGAACGGCTCCCCGTCCGGCTCGGTCGGGTGGTCGAGCAGGTTCTTGATCATGATGACCACAGCGTCATTGTCTTCGTCATAAGCGGTCCATTCCGACGGGAAGCGCATGTGCGGAAACGGGGCCATGACGTCGACGATCCACTGCCGAACCGCCTCGCGGCCGTGAAAAACCCCGTAGTGATGCTCGGTATAGACAACGTCCTCGGTGAACAGGTCAGCGAAGGGGCGCCAGTCGCCCGAGGCACTGCATCCCTGCACGACGGTGGTGTAGTGCCGGACCGCCTCCTCGATCTCTGCTTTGGTGTAGTTGCCCATACCGGACACACTAGAGGCATGAGCGTGTTGGATCTGTTCGACTTGCACGGCAAGAAGGCACTGGTGACGGGGGCGTCCAGCGGCATCGGTAAGCAGGTGGCCCTGGCCTACGCGCAGGCGGGTGCCGAAATCGCGCTGGCAGCAAGGAATTCGGCTGCACTGGAGGCGCTCGCCGAGGAGATCGTGGCGGCCGGCGGCAAGGCCGTACCGCTGGCATGCGACGTGACGCAGCAAGATCAGGTGACCGCCGTGGTCGACCGGATGACTGCGGAGCTGGGCGGGATCGACATCGCGGTGTGCAACGCCGGCATCGTATCGGTGACACCGATGCTGGATATGCCGCTGGAAGAGTTCGAGCGCATTCAGAACACCAATGTGACGGGCGTATTCCTCACCGCGCAGGCAGCGGCGCGGGCGATGGTCGCGCAGGGCCGCGGCGGGTCCATCATCACCACCGCATCGATGTCCGGCCACATCATCAACATCCCGCAGCAGGTGGGCCACTATTGCACGTCCAAGGCTGCGGTGATCCACCTGACCAAGGCGATGGCCGTCGAGTTTGCGTCGCACAACATTCGGGTCAACAGCATCAGCCCCGGCTACATCATGACCGAGCTCGTCGAGCCCCTCGTCGAATACCACCGGCTGTGGGAGCCGAAGATTCCGCTGGGACGCATCGGCCGGCCCGAAGAACTCAACGGTCTGTACCTGTACCTGGCCAGTGCGGCCTCCAGTTACATGACCGGCTCGGACCTGGTGATCGACGGTGGATACTGCCTCCCCTGAGTTCCGCTGCGCGATCTGTGGCGAGGTGGCCGGGCGCGTGGGATTCGTGACGCCCGCCGACGCGGTTGCCGGCGAAGCACCGTCCGCTCTGCAAGCGCTGACCGAGTTGGACGTCCTCGAGCGGCCCCAGGGTCAGGCCGCACTGGTGGTGCAGACCTTCTTCGGCGTCACCAGCCTGGCCGTGTCGGCGGAACAAATCGAGCCGGTGAGCCGAGCGATCGCCGAGGCCGATGCGTCGGCGCTGTACCGGGCCGGCTACTGCTATGCCCCGTTTCACTGCCCGGACTGTGCGGCGTCTTACTGTGGCGCGCACTGGAATTGGCGAAACTTCGACGACGACCCGTACAGCGGCGTCGAAGGTGACTGCCCGCACGGGCACTTTCATGTACTTGTCTACTGACTTTCAGCCGCCACAGTGAAACTCACGCCGCTGCCGCGGCGAGCCGTGTCGTGAGATGCACACTCGACGGGTGGTGCTTACCGCACCACGCACGGCCTACCGAAATAGGTTTGCACACCTGCCGAATACAGTGCGCGCAACCGGTTGCCGGCGGGCTGTACTCCGGCCGCGTTCACCAGTTCGTCGTGCAGTTCGGAGATTTCGGCTGCCTGCAGCGGCCATGGGTCGTGTTCGTTGGGTACCCACCAGGTGCGGCCCGCCTTCCGGGTGTGCGCCCCCCAGCGGGCGGTGAGCCAGATCTCCAACGGTGTCGGTTCGATGATCTCGCCGACCGTGATGGTCATCAGACTGCGCAGCCCGCGCCGGGGCCAGCGCCGCACACTGTGATAAGTGATCTGGCGCCCGGATCGAGTCATTCGCATCTTCGCCCAGGTGTACGGGATGCCGAGACCGATGCGGGTGATGGGTACGACGGCAAGCCGAGCCGTTTCCAGGGACCGGAACAGCACGCCGTGGCGGCCGTCGTCGTCGATGGAGTACAGCCGGACGTTCGTCTCAAGGAAGCGCCCGAAGTACGGAAGCGGTACTGCTGCACCGAGTTTGGTGTAGGACATCGCGAACGGAACCAGCCCGACATAGGTGTTGTCGTCGGCGAAGACGTCAGGACGGGTGCCGGGCGGGTACAGATGCGCGATGCTCTCCGGCGCCACCGGCCAGTGCACGAAGGTCAGATCGCTCCAGTGCTGGTCGAAGGTGACTGGACGTGATAGCGGCGGCGGCGTCACCGGGTAACCGGCCAGGACCGGATCCTTCTCGGCCGGCAGGTCAGGTGTGGCGGTCACCGGACCATCGTGACACGCACGCCGGACATGCGGTGTGCCGCGTTGTAGCGCCGGACATTACGCTCCATCGACGATCCATTGCCGTGCCTGGTCCTGCCGGCCGGCGGGAAAATGACGAATCGTGGCTGACACGAAGTGTGACGCCAGGTGCTCGGCCACATCCCCGAGGTGCGAGTCGGTCACCACCGCGACCTTCTTGATGTGCTTCTGATGATCCCGAACAAACCTGAAGTGGGTGACCATGGCACCGAAACTGTCCCATCCGGGAAAGGTGGGAGCGCTGATGATCAGACCGTTGAGGTCGCCGTTCGCCTCGATCACGGGATCGACGACCTGCGCGAGTTGCGCGAAGTCGTCCTTGTTGAGTGCAGACTCCGGTCGCACCAGCAGGACGGAATGAGCAGAGTCGAGTTCGTGCTCGATCATGGCGGGCTCCTCGATGAAGGGATGTCACGATGGTCCCGCCCTTGACACCGGCGAATAAGAGGCCAAAGTCATCCATATGTGGGCGGGTACGCGTGGGTTCCGAAGTAGGCGACTGCAGCTTGCCGGGTTGGTGTTGGCCGGATCGATACTTGCGCCGGCCGCTCACGCCGATCCTGCGTGCTCCAACGGGCAGCCCGACGCCAAGCCCACCGGTAAGGGACAGCAGGTGCTGGTCGACTACTTCGCGGCGGTCAACGCCAAGGATTACCTCACGGCGTGGGGATACCTCGGTCGGCAGGTACGTGCCATGTACGGTGCGGCGTCGCCGGAGCTGGACGCGGACGGGCTGGCGAGCTATTCCTCGAACATGCGTCGGCATATGAAGTGCGTCCGCGTAACATCGATCGCCAACGCCCCCACGAGCGACCCCGATGTCTCCGCCTCGCTCGGAATCCAGTGGTATCACGTGACATTCGATGCCGAATATCTCTCCAGGTTCGACGCCGGGGGCACCCTGCCACCGTTCTACAAGACGCAAGCCGACCCGCACCAGGGGGCCGGGCCACCGCCGCTGATCATCGGCCAGGCGACCAGTCCCTGACGGAGTCAGAAGACCGTTGGCCTCACCTCAGAGGGCGTTAGTCCCTATCGCGTCAGGGCCACGGGTTGTGCAATGGTGCAAAACACATGTGAAGGGACCGACATGACCAGTACCGAGACCGCCCCCTCGACGGTAGGTGTGCCGCGCATCGGTGACCCGGCGCCGGAATTCACCGCCGCCACCACTCAAGGGCCGATCAACTTTCCGGCCGACTACGCCGGCAAGTGGGTCATCTTCTTCTCCCATCCAGCTGACTTCACTCCGGTATGCACCAGTGAGTTCATCACGTTCGCTTCGATGCAACAGCAGTTCGCGGCGTACAACACCATGCTGGTGGGGTTGTCCGTGGACGGCTTGTACAGCCATATCGCCTGGTTACGAACGATCAAGGAAAAGATCACTTTCCGCGGCATGCATGACGTCGAGGTCACCTTCCCGCTGATCGAGGACGTCTCGATGGAGATCGCGAAGAAGTACGGCATGATCATGCCGGGCGAGGACTCCACCAAGGCGGTGCGTGCTGTCTTCGTCATCGACCCGGAAGGCAAGATCCGCGCTGTCATCTACTACCCCCTGAGCCTCGGCCGCAACTTCGAAGAGCTACTGCGGGTGGTCAAGGCGTTACAGACGGCCGATCACTTCCACGTGGCGACGCCTGCCGACTGGCGTCCGGGAGACCGGGTGATCGTGCCTCCCGCAGGGTCGTGCGGCGTCGCCAGTGAGCGTATGGACGGCCGGGCCGAGGGCATCGCGTGTGAAGACTGGTTCTTCTGCACCAAAGAGATCAGCGCCGAGGAGGTCGAATCCGCGATCCGAGCGGGTGATCACCCGCGAGTGGGCTGATTGGACAGTCCCGCCGTGGCAGGCTGTCCGTCGTGACGGTGGCAGAAGCGGCGAAGATCGCATTTCAGATAAGCCTTTTCGTGGTGATCCTGGGTTACGGGCTGACGGCGCAATTCGCCGACGTTCGATATGTGCTGCAACACCCGGGGTTGCTCGCGCGCTCGCTACTTGCCGTGCTGGTCGCTACACCCGCCCTGGCAGTGTTGCTGGTCAATGCCGTAGACGTTCGGCCACAGGTCGCCATTGCGCTTGTCACGCTGGCCATTTCGCCGTTGCCTCCGCTACTGCCACGGCGCGGGGAAAAGGCCGGCGGACAAGTTCAGTTCGGCCTGGGGCTGGTGATCGTGCTGGCGGTACTTGCCGTCCCCGCGCTGGCCGTGGCCGCAACGGTGTTGGGCGATGTATTCGGGCGGCAGTATGTATCGAGCCCGTGGTCGGTCGGCAAGTTGATGTTGGTCTCGGTGTTGTTGCCGCTCACCGCGGGCATGGCGATCGGGAAGTTCTGGCCGGCAATGTCCCAGCGGATCGGGGGGCCGATCGAGCGCGCGCAGCGCTGGGCGTTGCCCGTGGCGATGGTCGTGCTGTTGGTCGCAGCGGCGCCGCAAATGTGGAAGCTGTTGGGTGACGTCACCGTGGTCGCCATGCTCGTGTTCGTCGTGGGCGCCTTTGCGATCGGGCATGTGCTGGGCGGCCCCGATCGCCAGTTTTCGGCGGTGGTGGCCTTCGCGAGCGCCTGCCGTCACCCGGCGACCGCGTTGACGATAGCCTCGGCGAATTTTCCCAATGCCGACGAACGGGGGGCTGTCGCGCTCTATGGCGTCGTGACGGCGGTGGTCGGTGTCCTGTACAGCCGATGGCTACGCCGTAGTGGTGCCGCGTCGCGCGCGTGACACCTACAGGAATCCGAAGCCGCGCAACGCCTTCAGCCCGAACCAGATCCCGAAAATCAGACCGACGAGAACCACGATGGGGCGGTGCTTGTCCTGCAGCCAGCGCAGCACCCGGTCCAGCACCGACCGTGACCGGTCGCCGAATATTGCCGCGGCGCCGATGATGATCAGGTTCACGCTGGTGGCGAGCAGGACGAAGGCGACATAAGACGTCATGTGGGCTAATCGCCCCATCTGCGCGCTGCCGATCACGCCGATCGCCGCAAAGGTGAAGACCCATGCTTTCACCGACACAGTGACGACACCCGCCCCGACGAAGAAGGCCTTGGTGGGTGTCGCCGACATCAGCATTGTGATCCATTTCGGGGGCGGCGCGTTCGGGTCGTCGGCAGTCAGCAACTCGCGTGCGGCGGTGACGAGGAAGAGCACGGCAACCACCAGCAGGACGGTCGATATCACCCAGTGGTAAGCGTGGTTCGAGTCGCCGCTGCGGGCTCCCCAATGCAGGATGGTGCCGAAGACGAGGCCCTGTAGCAGCCTGGTGCCGACATGCCCGCAGATCCAGGCGCCGGCCGCCCGGAGGCGAGAAGGCGTACCCAGCAACATGATCGTGATCATGATTTCGATCGGCTCCAGTGCGCCACCGAGAATCAGCGGGACGAGGCTGCCCCACACCGTTATTGCGAACCCATCGCGGAGCGCATCTCGGCCTCGGCCAACGCAGCGGCCAGATCGCCGGGACGCGGGTCGATGGTTGCCTCGATTCGGTCGATGCGCCCCGTGAACCGGAATGCCTGCCCGTAAGGCGCGACCGGCGAACCGGTATCCACTCCGACGTCCAGCGTCTCGCCGCTCATCGAGAAGCGGAACGGGACCGAGCGCTCGATGCGGCCACTTGCCAACGGGCGCTCGTCGACCGATAGTGAGATTGTTGCCCCTTTGCCCAGTCCCCCGCCGTCGTAGGCGAACGAAAGCCCCAGGGTGACAGGGCCTTCCGGCAGCGGGTCCACGGCAGTCACCGTGGTGAGTTCATGGCCGAGGTAGTTGTAGGTGAACATCGGGACGCCGTACTGCAGATACAGGCTCCACCCGGCCATCGCCCCGCCGATGCAGATGATCACCCCCTGTGCCCCGCCCGCCGGGATCACCAGGTGCGCCCGCAGGCGGAACGACGTGCTGGTGTAGGTCAGCGTCGCCGTCTCGGGGATCCGCACGTGACTGGGGTAGTACGTGACAGACGTGCGTTCGCCCAGCAGGTTCGGCCGGTTGACCGGCAGGGCTCGGGCAAGGGTGGCGTCGCTGAGCGGGTACACGTTGTACCTGCGGGCCTCGGCGTCGAAGACCACCTGTAGTTCCGCGAGCTTCGCCGGGTACCGCTCGGCGAGGTCGACGCCCTGGCTGAAGTCTTCGGCGAGATGGTAGAGCTCCCAGCGTTCGGTGTCGCCGAATGGGTGGCCGCCGGTTCGCACCCAGGGCAACCGGCCGTGAAAACACGACGCGATCCAGCCTTCGTGGTATATCGCCCGGTTGCCGAAGATCTCGAAATACTGCGTGGTCCTGTGGCTTTCGGTATCGGGACGGTCGAAGGAGTAGCGCATGCTGACTCCCTCGACTGGCTTCTGCTCGACGCCGTTGACACGCGCGGGCATCTCGATGCCTGCTGCCTCGAGTATGGTCGGCATGACGTCGATGACGTGGTGAAACTGGGAGCGCTGTTGCCCGGCCGCGGCCATCCCCTGCGGCCATGAGATGGCCAGCGCGTTGCGGGTGCCGCCGAAGTGGGACGCCACCTGCTTCATCCACTGGAAGGGTGCATCGAGCGCCCAGGCCCAGCCGACGTTGTAGTGGTTCTCGCACCGCGCCGTTCCGAAGTCATCCAGATGGCTCAGCAGCCATTCGGGATCCTCGGGCAGCCCGTTCTGGAAGGCGGGTGAACTCCAGGCGCCGTGGATCGTCCCTTCGGCCGAAGCGCCGTTGTCACCGCAGATGTAGATGAACAGCGTGTTGTCCCACTGCCCCAGTTCGTCGATGGCGTCGATGACCCGGCCGATCTGTGCATCGGTGTGGGCCAGGAAGCCGGCGTAGATCTCCATCAGGCGCCGGGCCACCGGCTTGTAGCGGTCGTCGTAGTCCGCCCAGGCCGGTATCTGTTCCGGCCTCGGCGTCAGGACGGTGCCGGCCGGAATGATGCCCAGTTCGATCTGCCGAGCAAATATCCTCTCGCGCAACGCATCCCAGCCGTCGTCGAACTGCCCGGCGAATGCGTCCGACCACTCCGGCCAGACCTGGTGGGGACTGTGCGTGGCTCCCGGAGCGAAGTAGAGAAAAAAAGGCTTACCGGGCGCGGAAGTCTGTTGACGCTGGATCCAGCCGATCGCCTGGTCGGCCAGATCTTCGGTGAGGTGGTAGTCGTCGCGGCCGGCATAGGGCTCCACCGGGGTCGTCTGGTCGAACAGTGCCGGTTCGTACTGCGAGGTATCCCCACCGAGGAAGCCGTAGAAGCGTTCGAAACCCAGCCCGGTGGGCCAACGGTCGTATGGTCCGCTGGGGCCCAGCTCCCAGGTCGGCGTGAAGTGTGCCTTGCCGAACAACGCGGTGTTGTAGCCGTTCATTCGCAGGATCTCCGCGACGGTCGCGGTGCTCTGCGGTAACACGCTGTCGTAACCCGGGAAGCCATAGGCGATCTCGCAGATCGTGCCCATGTGCGCGCTGTGATGATTGCGGCCGGTCAACAACGCGGCGCGGGTCGGCGAGCAGAGCGCGGTGGTGTGAAATTGGTTGTAGCGCAGACCGCTTTGAGCAATACGGTCGAGTGCAGGCGTCGGCACCGGACCGCCGAACGGGGCGGCCGCCCCGAATCCAACATCGTCGAGCAGGACTACGACGACGTTGGGTGCCCCTGCGGGAGGGAAGGTGATGGCGGGCTTGACCGGTGTGGAGTCGGCCAGCGACGGATTGATCACCCCGGTGAATGGTTCGGTTGTCCGCGGCAGGTCGACCACTTTGCCTCCTAGTTCCGGCCTCGTTGGGAGGCGTGCAGCGATCTTCCTATGTAAATCGCTACCGCGGGCCGATTTTGCCCGCGAGATACTCGGCGCGGCAGGCCACTCGGGCCAGCTTGCCGCTGGTGGTGCGCGGAATGGCACCCGCCGGCAGGAAACGCACGTCTGCCACGGACAGCCCATGGCGGGCGAGCACCGCCGCTCGGATGGCGTCGATCGCGGGCTGCGGGTCGGCGCGGCTGGTACCGGCGGCACGCTCGGCGATGACGACCAGCCCGTCAGCCGCCGCAAACGCCGTCACGTATCCGCGGCGCACCAGCGGCGACGCCTCGGCGACGGTGGCTTCGATGTCCTGCGGATAGTGGTTCTTGCCGTCGATGGTCACCAGATCGGCGATCCGGCCGGTCACATAGAGCTCGCCATCGAGGTAGACGGCCAGGTCGCCGGTACGCAACCAGTAGCCGTCGATCTTTGCGCCGGCCGCATGACTGCCTTCGGCGAGGGTCGCGCTCAACTTGGCGCCGAACGTCAACCGGGTTTCCTCCGGTCGGCCCCAGTAGCCGCGTCCCACGTTGTTACCCTGCAACCACGGTTCGCCGATTTGACCGTCGGGCAACTCGGCACCGGTTTCGGGGTCCACGATCACCGCCCACAGGCTGCGGGCCACCTGACCGCACGACACCTGCGGGACGGCATTGGGCGCATCGGCGGCAACCCGGACTGCCCGACCGGCCCCCAGTTGCTCGCGGTCGAGATAGATCACCGACGTCTCGGCCTCATGATCGATGGTGGCGATCATCAGCGTCGCCTCGGCGATCCCATACGACGGTTTGAATGCCGTGCGCGGTAATGCGTAGGGGGCGAACGCTTTATTGAAGTGCGTCACCGCATCGATGCTGACCGGCTCGGAACCGATGATGAGCACGACATTGGCGAGGTTGATGTCGTCGCCGGCCGCGGGTAGTCCGCGCTGGGCCGCCCATTCGTAGGCGAAGTTCGGTGCGGCGGTGACCACTTGGCCGATTCGCGAACTTTCGGATAGAGCCTGGATCCAGCGCAGCGGGCGACGCACAAACGCCGTCGGTGACATCAGCGTGGTGTGACCGCCGTACACCGTCGGGAAGCCGATCATCGACAGTCCCATGTCGTGGTAGAGCGGCAACCAGCTGACGCCGTGGGTGTTCCGGTTCAGCAGGTCGATTGACAGGATCATCTGGGTCAGGTTGGTGGCGACCGCCCGGTGCGTGATCTCCACACCGATAGGGGGCCGGGTCGCGCCCGAGGTGTATTGCAGGTAGGCAACGGCATCCATGTCCAGCCGCGTGGGCACGAACAGCTGCTCCGCCTCGTCGGGAATCTGGTCGATCACCAGGACATGGGGTCTGCGCAGCTGCGGGAGGGCGGCCAGGAACTGCTCAATGGCGTCCTTGGCCGCCGCCGTCGTGAGGATGACTGTCGGTTGCGAGTCGCGCAGCGCCGTTTCGAGTCGCTGCGCATGTCCGGGCAGTTCGGGTGCGAACAACGGCACCGCAACCGTGCCGGCCTTGATCGCCGCGTAGTAGCCGACGACCCAGTCGATGCTCTGCGGCGCCAGGATGGCAACCCGGTCACCGGCGCCCGCGAATTCCTGCACACACGCGGCGACGGCCCGCAGGCGGATGCCGAACTCGGCCCAGGTGATCTCGTCGGCATGCCCTTCATCGGAGCCGCTGTAGCTCAGGAAGCGGTAGGCGATGGTGTCACTCACATGTTTGATGTTGCGGTCGATCAGCGAGATCAGCGTGGTGTCCGGTGGCAAGACGATGTTGCCGTCAGCGTCCAGGCAATCCTCGATCTGCAGCAGGCCTTCTTGCACCGCAGGCTTCGATCCGCCATCCATCCGCGCATTGTATAAACCGTCGGCCGGCTGGCGGGCCAAGCACGCTGTGGTGGCGGTTACGTTCCGCTCAGCACAACGAATTTGCTTGTGAATCCCGGAGTTTTCACGTCACCGCCCGGCTCGAAAAGGTGGTAATTTAACCCTCCATCCACGTGGACGGTTCCATGCGGAAGGAGACCTCATTGAGCACCGCAGCGGAACGCGCGGCTGCGCTGGCGCTTGTTTCCCGGCTCAAGACGATCTTTCCCGAGGTGGCGGAATGGCCGACTCCCGACGAGATCACCCACGATCACTGGTTGGCCTATATGAAGACCAGCCACGACGTCGGCGGAGAGCTTGACTATCCGCACCTGTACGAGAACAAGGAAGAAGAGCAGTGGGAGTTGATGACCTACGTACTCTGCGAAGTTCTCGGCTGGCGCGGCATCTGGGTCTCCGAGGAGCGGCGCCGGTTGGCCAACGTCGATGTGGGCCGGGCCATCTACCTCGGTCTGCCGTACTACAGCCGGTGGCTGTGGTCGGTGGGACGGCTGCTCCTCGAGAAGAAGCACATCACCTGGGGTGAGCTGACCGCTCGGCTGTCCGAGGTGCAGGAGCGGTATGCCGGCGGGTTGGGCGGGCGTCGACCGGAGGCGCAGCCGAAGTTCGAAGGAGACGGCTCGAACGTCGAGCGCAACGCACATCATATCGCCGCCGTCGGAGTCGGTGATCCGCAACGTTTCGCCGGCCAGGCGGGCAAGGCGAAGTTCGGCGTGGGCGATCGAGTCAGGGTGCGCGACCTCCCGGCGATGTTCTACACCCGCACCCCGGAGTATGTGCGTGGCGCGCCGGGGATCATCGCCGAGGTCACCTATGAGAGCCCGGCGCCCGAGGACGAGGCCTGGGACCGCGAGGATGCCAGACCCGAGTGGTTCTACATCGTGCGGTTCAACCAGTCACAGCTGTGGGACAACTACACCGGGCCGGAGAACGACACCCTGCAGACCGAGATCCCCGAACGATGGCTGGAAGCCACCGGTTGAGAGGAACGCGATGACGGCTCACGATCACGATCACGATCACGAGCGCACGGCGAAGCCGATGGTCGACGAGATCACCGACTTCGAAGTGCTCGAGATCGCACTGCGCGAATTATGCATCGAGAAGGGCTTGTTCACCGCCCAGGAGCACCGAATCTTCACCGAGTACGCCGAGCAGATCGGCTCCACACCCGCTGCCCGGCTGGTGGCCAGGGCATGGCTGGACCCGGACTTCAGGGAGCTGGCGGTTACCGATGCGGTGGCCGCGGCCAAGGAGGTTGGCGTCGACTGGCTGGAGCCCACCGGCTTCGGTACCCCCAGCGACTTCGTGGCATTCAAGATCCTGGAGGACACGCCCAAACTGCACCACGTGATCGTTTGCGCTCTGTGCTCCTGCTACCCACGCCCAATTCTGGGCAACTCCCCCGAGTGGTACCGCACGCCCAACTACCGCCGTCGCATCGTGCGCTGGCCCCGGCAGGTGCTTTCCGAGTTCGGCCTCGAGCTGCCCCCCGAAGTGGCGGTACGCGTCGAGGACTCGAACCAGAAGCACCGCTTCATGGTGATGCCGATGCGCCCGGACGGCACTGAAGGCTGGACCGAAGACCAGCTTGCCGAGATCATCACCCGCGACTGCCTCATCGGCGTCGCACTGCCCAAGCCCGGGGTGACCACCAACGTCACGCCGTTGCTCCGGCGCGCCGTCCGCCCCGTCGGGGGGTGACTGCATGTCAGATGAAAGCTTAAGATTGTCAAGCGACTTCGCTGTCCTCGATGAGATCGTCGAGCACCGGCAGACCTGGCCAGTCATGGCAGCCAAGTATGGCGTGCAAAACCCACTGCCGCCGTGGAAGACAAGCCTGGACGGCCTGTGCGATGCACTCGACCGGACCTGCCGTTCCGGCGGACCGCCATCGTTGACGTTCAAAGAACGCCGTGACGAGGAAGACGAGCTCTCGACCAGCCGCTACTCGGGATTACCATTCCCGGAGAACCAGCTGGTCTCGCTGGCGTACTCGCTACTGGCGCGCGGCATCATCAGCGAAGACGAGCTGCGCCGGCGGCTCGAAGCGGTCCGGGCCCGACTCGAGGCCTGATGTGGGACCGTGAGGTTCCCGGACGCTCGTCAACGCCCACGATCGACATCGACGACGGGAGCACCGGTGCCTGCAGGCGATCACCCGGTCACGACACGCCAGGCCGCGCTGGCCCGGGTGTACACCTACCGGGACCGGGGCCGCGCCCGGCCGATGCCGTTGCGCGTGTTGCTCGCGTTTCTCGGGGGTCTATTGCTACTTGCGTCCGTCCCACTGATCGTGTTGCTTCCCGAGGCGGGTCTGCCGGCTCTGCTCGTCGCCTTGCGTCTGATGGCAGTCGAAGCAGATTGGGCCGCAAGGGGGTACGCATGGACCGATTGGCGCTTCGCGCAACTGCGCCACTGGTTTCACCGGCGGTCATGCCTCGCTCGCTGGACAATCATGGCCGTCCTGTTGCTGGCCGCGGCGGCCCTGGTGTGGCTGTTGATCTACGAGCTGTGAGGTGATCGGAGATGACGACCGAAGAAACCCCGGAGGTCAGGTCACGCGGCTTCGTGCAGCGCCTCACCGCCCTGTGTGTGCGGTACGTCGAACGCTTCATGCCAGACCCCTACCTGTTCGCGGTGATCCTCACGCTTGTGGTGGCTGTGCTGGTTGCGCTTCTGGTCCAGGGCGCGACGGCCTCCGGAATGGTCACGGCCTGGTATGGCGGAGTCTGGGGATCGCAGAACATCTTCACCTTCGCGTTCCAGATGGTGCTGATCCTGGTCACCGGCTACACCCTGGCCGAGGCGCCGATAGTCAAACGGGCCATCGTGCGCGTCGCCGGCCGGCCCAAGAACCAGGTACAGGGTGCGCTGCTGTGCTTCGGCGTCAGTGCAGCGCTGTCGTTGTTGAACTGGGGACTGGGGTTGGTGGCCGGGGCTCTGGTGGCGCGTCAAGTCGCGAAGCGTTTGACCACAACGCATTTCGGCTATCTCATCGCGGCTGCGTTCATGGGGTTCATTGTCTGGACGCAGGGTTTGTCGTCGTCGATCGCGTTGGCGAACACCGATGCGAGCAGCCCGATCAACGTGATTCACAAGCTGACTGGCCAGAACGTGCGGCTTTCGCTCACGATATTCCAGCCCTACAGCTGGGTGGCCGTCATCGTGGTGCTCGTGCTGCTCGCCGCCGCGATCCGCCGCATGGAACCGCCGGACTCCCTGGCACCGGATGCCGCGATCTTCGCTGACGACGAAGCGGTCGGGACCGCCGATGGAAAGCACAGCTTCGCCGAGTGGCTGGAAAATCTGTGGATCCTCAATGTCGCGGTGTTCGGCGCGGGGATGGCGTATTTCTGGCTCAGCGGATTCGCGCTCAACATCTCGTCCATAGTGATGCTGTTCACCGTCACCAGCGCGCTGCTGCATCGCACGCCGATCCGGTTCATCCGTGCGTTCTCCGGGGGTGCGAAGGTGTCCGGACCCTTGCTACTGCAGTACCCGCTCTACGGCGGCATAGTCGGCCTATTGGCTTATCTGCCAACACAATCGGGCAAAGCGTTGCAGACCGTCCTGGCGCAGGCGCTGGTGACCGGTGCCAATCAGTACACGCTGCCGTTCCTGACGTTCCTGGGTTCGGTCGTCATCTCGCTGTTCGTGCCGTCCGGCGGCGGACATTGGGCGGTCCAGGGACCCGTCGCGGTGGGCTCCGCGCTCGCCCTCGGGCAGCGCTCGCCGGCGTACCTGGGGCTGATCTCGATGTCCGTCGCGGTCGGCGAGGCCGTCGCGAACATGATCCAGCCGTTTTGGCTGCTGCCACTGCTGGCCATCGCCCGGCTCAACGTCCGTCAGGTGATGGGATTCACCGTGATCGCTTTCGTGATCGGGCTTATCGTTCTCGGCGCCGCCACCCTCATCGCCCCGGCGGTGATCTGAGGTGGCGATGGAATCGGCTCACTACATGCGGGCGCTGCGACGCGACGGCGCCCGGATCATCGCGGTGGCCGAGGCCGGCCTCGGCAGTGTGGTACCGAGCTGCACCGGTTGGAACGTCGCCGAATTGGTGTGGCACGTAGGCAATGTCCACACCTTCTGGCGTCAGGTCGCGGCGGGCATCGTCGACGGGCCCGACAGTTACCGCGAGCCCGCGCGGCCGGACGAACGCGCCGTTGTGGCGTGGTTTCGCGACGGCCTGGACGAGACCGCTGCCACGCTCGACGGGATCGACGCAGGCACGCCCGCGTGGACATGGGGGCGCCGAAAGGACGTGGGCTTCATTCAACGCCGCGTCGCGCATGAGACAGCCATCCACGGCTGGGATGCCGTCGGCGCGCTGGGGCGCGATGAGCCGGTCGAACCGGGGCTGGCCGCTGATGGTGTTGCGGAGTTCCTCGAGGAGGTGCTTCCGGGGATGTCGCGCGACCTGAGTGGGACGGCTCAGTCGATCTGTCTGCGGTGCAACGACGTTGATGCCGAGTGGTCCGTTCAGGTCGGCGGCGGTACATGCAGGCTGGCGTCAGATGGCCCCGTCGACGCCACGGTGCACGCGAGCGCGTCGGACCTGGTGTTGCTGTTGTGGGGACGTCGTCCCCCGCAGCGGGTGCACGTCGATGGCGATCCCGCGGCTTTGCGGCGATTTCTTGCCCGGGCGAGCTTCTGAAACGTGCCTCACTGACCGGCGGCGGGTTCGTGCTCGCCGGACTCCTGGTACGACGCGCCGAAATGCGGTACCTCGAGCGGGCCGTCCTTCTTGGCGGCGTTGACGGCGCTGGTCAGCAGCGGGGCCAGTCCCGCGAACGAACCCACGTCGAACAGCAACAGCGTCAACAGGCGGTTGTGCACATAACCGAACGAACTGCCGGATTCCGGATCCGCCCATCCGACCGTGCCGCCGAGACCGATATGTCCGTAGCCCTCCAAGAACCCCGGGACCGGGGAGGACTGGTAGCCCTGGTGGTAGGTGAAGGGCAGGCCGAGGTTCAGGTCAGGCCACAGCTCGGCCTTGCCTTTCATGCCCGCCACCGCCTCGGGCGACAGCAGCCGAGTGCCGTCGATGACACCGTCGTTGGCGAGCACCGCGTACGCCTTGGCCAGCGCCCGCGCCGTCACCACGCCATTGACGGCCGGCAACTCACCATCCAGAAAGGGCATGTCGTCCTGCAGCATCCCCATGATGCCCGGGAAATAAATCGAGCCGAGTAGTCCCGAGAACGACAGGCCGGCCACCTTCGGTGCGATGAAGTCGAGTAGCGGCGTAGGAATCTTGGATTGCGGGAGCAATGTCAGGGCCGCCTTCGTCGGGGCATCGGCGGGTGGACGACCCAGGTGCAGCCCGTCGGTGTTCAGGGGGCGGGCGAGTTCTTCGCGGAACAACTCGCGCATGCCTTTGCCGGTGACGGCGCGGGCCAGACCCGAGAGCAGCCATCCGTAGGTGATCGCGTGATAGGCCGTCTTGCCGTGGGAGTGGTCGACCGGAGCAGCGGCCAGCCGCTCCTCCATTTGCAGGTGATCCATGATGGTGTGTCTGTCCACGCCCTTGAGGTGGGACAGGCCGGCACGATGGCGCAGCACGTCGCTGACCGTGATCTCGGACTTGCCGTTGGCGCCGAACTCGGGCCAATACTCGGCAACCGGCACGTCGTAGGCGAGCAGTCCGCGGTCGACGAGGATGTGAATGATCGTGGCGGCCAACCCTTTTGTCGCGGAGAACACCATGGCGCCGGTGTCTTCGGTCCAGGGCACCTGGCCCTTGCGGTCGGAGTAACCGGTCCAGACGTCGACGACCGGCTTGCCGTCGATGAACACCGAGAGGCCGCCGCCACCGAACATCTTCCCGGGATAAAGTCCGGCAAATGCGCGGATGACGTTGAGGAAGTGTGAATCGCAGGCCCCCTGCACGCCGGACGGAAGGCCATTGCCGGTGGTGAGGACGGTCGGTTTCGCCATACCGTGCATGATTACAGCCTCGGGGGCGCCCGGTGCACAGGAATGCGAATTTTCTGCCTCGCGTCGCTACATCCAGATGCGGCCGAGTGCGTCGGCCATGGCTTCGGGATCCTGTTTGTCCAGGTTGCAGCTGATCGCCACGGAAGTGCGCCGGTCGCTGCTGACGCGGAAAGCAGTGACGAAGCCGGCCCAGGCGCCGTCGTGGTCGAGCATGCCGCTGGCGAGGGAGAAGATTCCCGCGCCATAGCGGTCGCCGCCGCCCGGCTCGGTCGGGACAGCGCCTTCCAGTTGGGCATTGAGCAGCGCCGGCCCGCCTATCTTGCCGGTGCGGTAGTTGTCGGCCCAGCGCACCAGCTGGCTCGGTGTGGTCTGGATGCCGCCGTCGCCGACTTGCTCCCATTTCGAGTCCGCGACCCGGTAGTCGGCACGGCCGTCAGTTTCGTTGTAGGACAACGCTTTATCGGGCAAGCTCGCGACCGGGTCCATCACCATGGCCAGGTTCAACGGCGTGAAGAGCTCGGCGCTCAGGTAGTCCGGAAGTGGCTTACCCGACACCCGGTGCACGACCTCGCCGAGCAACAGGTAGTTCGAATTGGAGTACTGAAAGCGGCTGCCGGGCCTGAACACCAGTTCCGGGGCGGTCACCAACGCCTGCAAAGCCTGGGCTTCGGTGGTGCGGTCGGCGTAGCTGAAACCCTGTTCCTGCAGGAGGCCGATGTAGTCGGGGATTCCGCTGGTGTGGTGCATCAGTTGCGCGAGAGTCACATTGGTGGCCCACGGCGGCATCTCCGGCACGTACTGAGCGAGCGAGTCGTCCATCGCCAGATTTCCCGCGGCAGCCAGCAACAGGACGGCGGTGGCGGTGAATTGCTTGGACACCGAGCCGATGTCGAACACCGTGTCCGCGGTGATCTTCGCGCTGTTGGTGATGGCTGCCAGCCCGGCCACTCCGGTCCAGGCAACCTTGCCCTCCACGCCGACCGCCGCCGAGCACCCCGGTCCGTCACCTTTCACGGCGATATCCAGCACGTTCTGGCTGCTGCTTGCTTTAACGGTCGAGCTGGCGTGGGTGGCGGTGCCGCTCGCGGGGGTGTGCACGGTAGGGGGGCCGGTGCACGCGCCGAGCGTCAGCGTCGCCAGCATCGGCAGTGTCGCCCACCGCAACGTCGATTGCCTGCGCCGGGTCGGACGTGTCAGGAATGCAGCCATCGTCGGCGGCAACGTCCCATCGTGAGCTTTGGCGCGCATTACGTCGGCGCATTCCTTTCGCCTACCTGCTGCACGTGGTGGGGACCCTCCCCTGTCCGAGGCATCTGCACTTCGATCGCCGGCTGCCTAACGACGGCGGGTTAACTGTCGGAACGCAGCAATCGGCCGACCAGCGACCGGTTCGGGTCGGCCTCGCGCTCGGCCAGCATCAACTCGATGCCTTGTTCCACCGCCGCGGCGGTGCGCTCCCGCACCTTGCGTGCCGCATTGTCGTTGGCTTCCTGTCCGCTGAACTCCGAGGTGTCGATCGGTTCGCCGAACCAGTAGTACTGCCGCTCGGGGCGTGGGACCGGGGTCAACCCGACACCGCGTACCAGTGGCGGCCCGTCGGGCGTGCCGAGCACCTTCTCCGCCAGAAACTGCACCGGCGCCATCAGCACCGATTCGTTGTCCAGCACGATGTCGATGCCGTGTTCGGCACCCACCGAAGCAAACGGGATGATCGGATAACCGTGTTGAATTGCCAAGCGCGCGAAGCCGAGCCGATTCTTCCATACCAACTTGTATTGCTCGTTCTTGCGCTTGTTCACTTCCCGGCCGCCACCCGGGAACACCATGACCAGTTCACCGCGTCGCATCAGTTCGGATGCGTTTTCCCGGGTGCCGTCCACGACGCCCATGCGCATCAGGGCGTCACCCCAGCCCGGAACCTTGAAGTGCGCATGGTCGCCAAGGGATCGGACCATCCTGCCCCGGTCCCACAATTCGGCGGCCAGCAACGGCGCATCCACCATGCCGAGCGTGTTGTGGTTGCCGACCAGCAGGGCGCGCTCGGTGGGCACATTGTCTATGCCGTAGACCTTGGGCTTGATCAGTTTGCGCAGCGGTTTGATCAGGCTCAGCGCCGCTGCGACGTCAGCCTCGGTGGGCGTGGGCGGAACGGAAACGGTGTCGGCGTTTGGCACACCGAGAGTATGCCTCCGTCAACGGTCTTGCGGAATCATTTTTGCCGGTCACATCCCCGGCGGGTTCGACCCGTCGTGGCCCGGTAGGGTACCCGGCAACACATTCTCGGGCAGTCGTCACGGTGGGGAGTCGCACATGTCGGGTCGCAAGTTCACGTTCGAGGTCAACAAGACCACCAGCGCGCCTCCCGCGACGGTGTTCCGGCTGGTGGCCGATGGTGGCAACTGGTCGTCCTGGGCGAAGCCGATCGTCGTCTCGTCGAGCTGGGTGCGACAGGGTGACCCGGCCCCCGGCGGAGTCGGGGCGGTACGCAAGCTGGGAATGTTCCCGGTGTTCGTGCAGGAGGAAACCGTCGAGTACGAGCAGGACCGCCGCCACGTCTACAAGCTGGTCGGCTCGCCGCAGCCCGCCAAGGACTACCGTGGCGAGGTGGTTCTCACGCCCACTTCGTCGGGGGGCACCGACATTCGCTGGAGCGGCTCGTTCACGGAGAAGGCCCGCGGCACCGGTCCGGTGGTCCGCGCGGCGATGGGTGGCGCGGTCAAATTCTTCGCCGGCCAGCTGGTGAAGGCCGCTGAACGGGAATCGGCTACTGCTCGATAGCGTTGTTGCGCAACGCTTTCGACGTTCGGCCGGTCCATAGGTCACCTCCCGTCACCACATACGTGGCCGTGCGGTGAGGCTACCGAATGTCAGGTCCCCGGCTTAGCCAGGAGAATTTTTACCAAGCGTGACGAATCCGGCCAATCCCAACCCCCTGGCCACGGACAACGATTAAGCCGGCCAAAGACATTCAGCCCTGCTTTTCGCTTTCGTACTTCTTCGTCATGTGCTCGATCGCCTGCAACTGCGTCGCCGCCAGTCCGTCGCGCATCTGGCCCGCACGCGTGGCCGCGTCCACCGTCGGCTGCGCCTGCCCTTGGAAATGCGGAATGACTTCGGCGGCGAACAGTTCGGCGGATCGTCTGGTCGCGGCCGGGTTGGCCCACTCGTGACCCATCTGCAGCATGCAGCCGAAACCGCCGGACTGATCCCACAACCGCTGCACCTGCTCGCGGGCGCGATCGGGCGTGCCGATGACTCCGGCACCGTTCTCGTTGATCATGTCGATCATCTCGTCGAGCCGCTCCCCCGGCATCGTCATCTGCGGGAAGGCGGCGACCTTCTGGAAGTAGCGGAACCATGGTTCGATGCCGAATTTGACGTCGGCGCGGGCCTGTTCGTCGGTTTCGGCGATGTGCATCGGACCTACCAGGCTCCAGTTGCTGCGATCGACCCGGCTGCCGAAGGCTTTGGCCCGTTCCTCGACGATGCCCCAGTGGTAGGCCAGCGCGTCGAAACCTTCGATCGTCAGCGTCGCGCCGATGGAGAGCAGACCGATGCCGTGCTTGCCGGCCAGTCGCGCACCGGTCGGTGAGGCGACCGCCGCAACCGCCAGCGGAATGCCTCCGTCCGAGTACGGAGCGAGCTGCAATTGTGCGTCGTGCAGCTGGTGGGTTGCGGTCTTGGCGGAGACGGTCTCCCCGGCGAGCAAGCGCACCACGATGTCGAGGTTGGTTTCCAGCAACTCTCGGGTGTCGGTGGGAGTCAGCCCGATCATGGACGAATCGGTGGGCAGTGAGCCCGGCCCGAATCCGCCGATGATGCGACCGTGGGTGAGGTGATCGAGCAGCATCAACCGGTCGGCGACCCACAGCGGGTTGTGGTAGGACAGCGAGATGACGCCGGTGCCGAACCGGATTCGCTTGGCGCGCTGAGCCGCTGCGCCGATGAACACCTCCGGTGAACTGATGATTTCGCTGCCGGCCGAATGATGCTCGCCAATCCACGCTTCGTCGTAACCGAGTGCGTCGAGATGCTCGACGAACTCGAGGTCGCGCTGAAGGGCGAGCGTCGGGTTGGTGCCCGCGCGGTGGAATGGAGCGATGAAGTACCCGAACCTGAGCTTCGCCATTTGGGGCTCCCTTGCGATCGGCGCTGTCCGAACCATAACCCCGCCGAACAACAAACGAGGACCGGGTTGGTCCCGGTCCTCGTCTGGAGAATTCAGTTGTGGCGTGCGATCACGGAATGCTGCCGCAGACGTTGCCGACGCAACCGCCGCCGCCACCCGGTCCGCCGCCGCCCCCGCCGACACCGGGAATCGTGCCGCCGCCGCCGCCCGGTCCGCCGCCGCCGGTCGGGCCACCGGGAACGCTGCCGCCACCGCCGCCGGGCCCGCCGCCGCCGGTCGGGCCACCGGGAACGGTGCCGCCACCGCCGCCGGGCCCGCCGGTACCGCTCGGCCCGGGTGCGCCGCCGGGTTGGGTCTCCGAGGTAGCTGCGCCGCTGGACGGGACAGTGCTTGACACGGTCGTCTGAGTCGTGCTCGGGGTGGTGCTGCTACTCGGTCCCTTATTGTCTCCGCCGCCACAGGCGACGGCCATGACAAGCATGGCCCCGCCGCCGAAAACCGCGAAGGCAGTCCTAGCTCCAGTTTTCATCAGCCTCACCAATCTCCACTCTGGTCTCGCAGGGGTCTCGCATGATGCTTGGGCCGATTACCCCTTCGCCTGCGAACCAAACTAAAGTGAGGGCGATTGCTGAACTCGTGCGTCGGCACCTGCAGGCTTGAGGACGATAAAGGTTGCGACGCAACAGGTTTGGACCTATCGGGCAGGATGAGCCTACCTGAAACTGGTTGGGCACCCGGCCGCAGCTGATATCGCGCGGCAACTGTGCGGCTGGGCCTGGATCTTGTACACAGGCGGCAATATGACGCAATCGACCCGGCTCGGCCGCGGTTGTCAGCTGCGTTAATTTGCGACGGCGGCGACGGCATGCGAACTCTTTCTCCCGATTCGGGCGTTCAGCGGAATTCCTGGCTTCAGATAACTCCAAATCGTTCAAGATCAATTTGCGCCTGAGGCGATGTCGATCGGGACAAGAGCCGAAATCCTCTGCAGCGCTATTTACTTCAGGCTGGGCAGTGCTTCGCCATGGTTGACAAAAGCGATGGAACCAATGCTCCGTAGCGCCTTTGTAAAGTACATTGTCAGCGGATCGCCGGAAGTATCACAGTTGCATAACGGTTATATCTCGTTTCGATAAATCCGACCGTTAGGGTCCGATGTGTCCGCGTAACTTGTCCGCTACGACATCAGCTTCGATGGCGACCGTGAGTCGGACCCAGTTCTAGCTGCCACGGGCTTGCGATACGTCACCTGGGAAAGGTCTGGAACGATGAACTATTCAGTGCTGCCGCCGGAGATCAACTCGGCTCTGATCCACGCCGGTGCGGGGCCGGAGCCGATGCTGGCGGCTGCGGCGGCCTGGGACGGCTTGGCGGCGGAATTGTCCTCGGCGGCCGAGTCTTTCAGCGCGGTGACGTCCGGGCTGGTCAACGGTTCATGGCAGGGTCCGGCGGCGGCCGCAATGACATCGGCGGCCCTGCCCTACGCGGGATGGTTAAGCGCAGCGGCGGCACAGGCCAGACAATCGGCGACGCAGGCCGGCGCGATGGCGGCCGAGTTCGACGCGGTGCGGTTGTCGATGGTGCTTCCGGAGTTGGTGGCGGCCAACCGCAATCAATTTGTCTCGTTGGTGCTGTCGAACATCTTCGGGCAGAACGCTCCGGCGATCGCGGGTACCGAGGCGCTCTACGAGGAGATGTGGGCGCTGGATGTTTCGGCGATGTCCGCCTATCACGCGGGTGCCTCGGCGATCGCGTCGGCGCTGACGCCGTTTGTTCAGCCGCTGCAGGGGCTGGCCGGCCAACTGGCGTCCGCAGCCGTCGGTGTTCCGGCAGCTGCCGCGACCCCCGCGGCGGCAGCGAACAGGGTCCTCACCGTCAGCCTGGGCCTGGCAAACATCGGCGGCGGCAACGTCGGTAACGGCAACGTCGGCTACACCAACTTTGGCGGGGGCAACCTCGGCGAGCTGAATTTTGGTTGGGCCAACTCGGGCGGGACGAATTTCGGTTCAGCGAATCTGGGTAGCAATAATTTCGGCCTGGGCAACCTCGGTAGTGGCAACTTTGGCTTCGGCAACGCCGGTAACGGCAACATCGGCTTCGGTAACAGCGGTAACAACAACATCGGTTTCGGACTGAGCGGCAATGGTCAGATCGGCATCGGAGGGCTGAACTCGGGCGCCGGCAACTTGGGCTTCTTCAACTCGGGCAATGGGAACATCGGCTTCTTCAATTCCGGAAGCGGCAACTTCGGTATCGGAAACTCCGGCGACTCCAACACCGGTTTCTGGAGTTCCGGGTCGGGCAATACGGGCTTATTCAACAGCGGCTCTTTCAACACGGGCATCTTCAACATCGGTAATGCCAACACCGGCAATTTCAATGTCGGCAGCTTCAATATGGGCGGCTTCAACCCCGGCTCTTCGAATACCGGTTCGTTCAACATCGGAAGCTCCAACACCGGTTTCCTCAATCCTGGCAATGTGAACACCGGCCTGTTCAACTTCGGCGATATGAACAACGGGCTGTTCAACACAGGCCAAGCCAACAACGGTGTCTTCTACCGCGGTGTGAACCAGGGCGCCCTGCATATCGCGGTCATGTCGCCCGACTTGACCCTTCCCCCTCTTGAGGTCCCCGGTATATCTATTCCGGCCTTCAACCTGCCTGCTCTGAGCATTCCATCGGTGACAGTGCCGCCGATCA
>NZ_JCALCX010000037.1:0-53462 GCF_059812565.1 Mycobacterium sp. NGS49
GCTCCTCGGCGTGGGTAATCACGGCACCTTCAACCAGGGCCTGTTCAACACCGGCAACTACAACATCGGCATCGGGCTCACCGGCGATCACCTGATCGGCATTGGCCCGCTGCACATCAGCCGTTGACCGCACCCTCCAGATCGGAAATGAGATCGGCAAGACTGAGGATCCGCTGGGCGTCACGCACGTGCAGATTTTCGATCATGCGACCGTCGACAGTGATGACGCTGCGGCCCGCTGCCCGGGCCTGCTCATAGGCCGAGACGACCTTGCGGGCGTGCGCCAACTCTTTCTCCGAGGGGCCGAACGTGTCATTGGCCGCCGCGATCTGCGACGGGTGGATCAGAGTCTTGCCGTCGAAGCCCATCTCGCGGCCCTGTCGGGCCTCGGCGGTAAAGCCGTCTCCGTCGGTGATGTCGTTGAACACGCCGTCCAGGACGGCTTTCCCGGCCGCGCGGGCACCCAGTACAGCCATTGCCAACGCCGGCAACACCGGAGCCCGGCCGGGGACATGCAGGCCATGCAACTCGTTCACCAGATCGTTGGTGCCGACCACCAGAGCAGCCAGGCGATCGCTCGCCGAGGCGATCTCTTCGATGCGAAGGAACGCGCGGGGCGTTTCGATCATCACCCACAACTGCAGCGAACGCGGCGCTCCCAGCCCGTCGAAAGCACCGACCAGATGCTGAACTTGTTGGGCTGTCTCGATTTTCGGCACCAAAACCCCGTCGGCGGCCGAACCCGCCACGGCGGCCAGGTCATCGTCGTGCCAGTCGGTGTCCAGGCCGTTGATCCGTACCACCACTTCGCGGGGCCGGTAGTTGCCCGACATAACGGCATCACACACGGCCGTCCTCGACTCGTCCTTCGCGTCGGGACCGACGGCATCCTCGAGGTCGAAGATCAATACGTCCGCCGGTAGCGTCCGGCCCTTCTGCAGTGCCCTGCTCTTGTTGCCGGGGAGGTACAGCGCGGATCGACGTGGGCGCAATGTCGGTGCCATGGTGCTGAAATTCTTTCACTCGGCTTTCCGGCCGGTCTGCCAGGTCTGCACGCCACGGTTAGGCTGACCACGTATGGAATGGCCGGCCGGGACGGGAGCAGCGGATGTCATCGTTTGGTTCGGCGCGTGCCGAGGGGGACAGCTGGGATCTCGCCTCCAGCGTGGGGGCGACCGCCACCATGGTGGCGGCCGCGCGAGCATTCGCCTCCCGCGAACCTGATCCGCTGCTCGACGATCGATTCGCTGAACCGTTGGTGCGTGCGGTAGGGCATCCGTTCTTCACGCGCATGCTGGACGGCGAGATACCCCTGGAAGACGCCGAAATGCCGATGACCTTCCAGCAACGGCGTGAGCAAATGACCGTGCGCACACGCTTTTTCGACGATTTCCTGCACACCGCCACCAGCGACGGCATCCGACAGGTGGTGATCCTGGCCGCCGGACTCGACGCCAGGGCCTACCGCCTCTCGTGGCCAGAGGGCACGGTGGTCTTCGAGGTTGACCAGCCCGAGGTCATCACCTTCAAGAGCCTGACGCTGGCCCAGATCGGCGCCGAACCGACCGCCGAACGTCGCCCGGTGGGCATCGATCTGCGCGATGACTGGCCTAATGCGTTGTCCGAGAACATGTTCGAGGCGAACGAGCCAACCGCGTGGATCGCCGAGGGCCTGCTCCCCTATCTTCCGCCGGAGGCTCAGGACCGGCTACTGGACAACATCACCAGGCTGAGCGCCCACGGCAGCCAACTCGCGACGGAAAACATCACCGACATGAGTGTGTTCACCGACGAACGTGCCCGATCCATGCGTGCCGCCTGGCAAAAGTACGGGCTGGATATCGACGTCGCCGATCTGGTTTGGCTCGGCGAACGCCGGCCGGCCGCTGACCACCTGGCTGCCGCCGGCTGGACGGTCCGCCAGTACCCCACCGAGCTCTTGTACGCCCAGTACGGATTCACCCTGCCGGACAACGAGATTCTCGCGGCGTTCCGCGACACCGTCAGCTACATCAGCGCCGCACTGAGCTGACGGCCCAGACTTGCCAGGCCTGTGAGTGTTGGGTTCTCGCCGAAAGGGGGCATCCACTCCAGCGATCACACGCCAGAGCAGGAGGCCGGAGTATGAGCATTGTCCCGTCAATCACACTCAATGACGGGAACTCGATCCCGCAGCTGGGTTTCGGGGTCTTCCAGATCGAGCCGGACCAGACGGCCGCGGCCGTGCGTGCCGCCCTGGAGGTGGGGTATCGGCACATCGAC
The DNA here is from genome assembly GCF_059812565.1 of Mycobacterium sp. NGS49. Lineage (NCBI taxonomy): Bacteria > Bacillati > Actinomycetota > Actinomycetes > Mycobacteriales > Mycobacteriaceae > Mycobacterium > Mycobacterium sp. NGS49. Next base: position 2,263 of record NZ_JCALCX010000037.1, read on the forward strand.
ACGGCCGAGATGTACGGCAATGAGAAAGAGGTTGGTCAAGGCGTTCGTGACGCGGGCGTGGACCGCGGCGAGGTCTTTCTGACCAGCAAGCTGAACAACGGTTTGCATCGGCCGGACGACGCCCGGAAAGCTTTCGATGCGACGCTGTCGGCACTGGGATCAGATTATGTGGACCTCTTTCTCATCCATTGGCCATTGCCGACGTTGTACAACGGCGATTTCGTGTCGACCTGGAAAACGCTCGAGGAGTTTGCCGCTGACGGTCGCGCCCGCAGTATCGGCGTGTCCAACTTTCAACCCGCCCATCTGGATCGGCTCGCGGACGCTGCACAGACCGTGCCGGCGGTCAATCAGATCGAGGTGCACCCGTACTTCACCAACGACGAGGTGCGGGCTTACGGCAAAGCCCACAACATCGCGACCGAGGCGTGGTCACCGATTGCGCAGGGCAAGGTACTGAACGACGAAGTCATCACGGGTATGGCGAAGGCTCTAGGCAAGACGCCAGCGCAGGTGGTGCTGCGCTGGCACATTCAGCGCGGCGACATTGTGTTTCCCAAGTCGGTCTCTCCAGAGCGGGTGAAGTCGAACTTCGAGATCTTCGACTTCGAACTCTCGGAGCAGAACATGGCGGCCATCACCGCGCTGGATCGAGGAGAGAAGGGACGCACGGGAGCTCATCCCGACGAGTTCGACTACATCCCCGACTGAACGAGTGCCAGGAGCCGACCCGCGGGTTACGGCTCATTTCTGCGTTCACGCCACTCCCGCTCGAACGGCAGTCGCCACGCGTTCGGCGCAATCAACTGGTGGATGGCGTTCGGGCCCCAGGTACCGGGCTGATAGAGCTTGGCCGGCGGCGGATCGTCGAGCAGATCCTGCGATCGCTCCCATAGCGACTCGATGCCCTCCGCAGTGGTGAACAGCGTGTGATCGCCGCGCATCGCGTCCAGAATCAGCCTCTCGTAGGCTTCCAATACGTCTGCGGCGGTGTCTATCTCCTGGGTGGAGAATTGCATGGACAGTTTGTCGAGCTTCATTCCCGGGCCCGGTCGCTTTCCGTAGAAGGACAGCGAAACTTTCGAGTTGTCGGCGAGGTCGAACGTCAGGTGATCAGGGCCCTGTGTTCCCACGCCGGACCCCGGCGGGAACATGGTCCGGGGTGCCTCTTTGAAAGCGATCGAGATGATGCGGATGCCCTCGGCCATCTTCTTGCCGGTGCGCAAGTAGATCGGCACCCCGGCCCAGCGCCAATTGTCCACTCCCACCTTGAGCGCAATGAAGGTCTCGGTGTCGGAATCCTTCGACACACCATCTTCCTGGCGGTAGCCGTTGTATTGGCCACGCACCACATTCGACGTCTTGATCGGCAGCATGGACCGGAACACTTTGTTCTTCTCCTCGCTGATCGCGCGCGGTTCCAGCGCCGTCGGCGGTTCCATCACCACAAAGGCCATCACCTGCAAGAGATGGGTGACGACCATGTCCCGAAAGGCGCCGGTGTTTTCATAGAAGTGCGACCGCTGGTCCAAGCCGAGGGTTTCCGGGATGTCGATCTGGATATGGTCGATGAAGTTGCGGTTCCAGATCGGCTCGAACAGCCCGTTGGCAAAGCGAAAAGCCAAAATGTTCTGGGCGGCCTCCTTGCCCAGAAAGTGGTCGATGCGGAAAATCTGGGATTCATCGAAGGTTTCGTGTACGAACTCGTTGAGTGCCACCGCGCTGTCGAAGTCGGTACCGAACGGTTTCTCCATCACCACTCGCGAGCGGTCGACGAGATCGGCTTCGCGCAACATGGTGATGACATCGGGCGCCGCCTTCGGCGGAACCGACAGGTAGTGCAGTCGTCGGACGTTGTCGCCCAAATCTTCTTCGGCTTTCGCGACCGCTTTAGCAAGTGCTTCGGAGCCGGAGTCTTGGGGCACATAGGTGAGGATTCTTGCGAATTCCTCCCACTGTTCGGGCGTGAGTTTGTGGGCGCCGAACTCATCGATCGCGTTGTGGGCGATTTCCCGGAATTCGTCGTCTGTCAGATCCTCGAGTGAGGTGGCGATGATCTGGATATTGGGTGCGAGTTCAGACTGGTCCAAGTGGGCAAGGCCGGGAATCAGCTTGCGTTTAGCCAGATCACCTGTCGCGCCGAACAACACGATGACGTGCGGGTCCAGCGGGGCGTTGTCGTGGTGGTGCGGGCGCGCCTCCGGCGCCGGGTACGAGATGGTCTGCGGTTTCTTGGTGGCCACCCTCGCGATACTTCCACCGCGCGGCGCGATCTGCACGTGCGGGCCCTCATGTCAGCCTGGACGACGAATTCAGGCTGCCGGGTTACTGACACACTGGGCGGTAATCTTCACTGCGGCCAACCACTTTCGCTGACCGGCGATCAGGGGCGGTCCAGCACCGCGTCGATAGCCCGATAGATCCGCTGTTCGCTGACTGGCCGTGGGGTGCCGAGTTGCTGTGCCCACAGGCTGACCCGTAGTTCCTCGATCTGGCGACCGATCTGGCGGATGTCGTCCGCTGCCGCCCGCCAGCCGGGGAGGTCGCGCAACAGTTCGCCGAAGGCGTTCTGTACCCCGTGCACCCGCCGCATGCGGTCCCGGTCGGTCTGAACTGACTGGGGCAGCCGGTCGAGGCGGCGCCTGGCCGCGGTCAGGTAGCGGGCGAGGTCGGCCAGATGCGCGGCTCCGGTGGCTGTGACAAATCCGGGCGGCAACAGCCGGTCGAGTTGTGCCCGCACATCGGAGATCGCCTCGGCCTGTTCGGTCGATGGGTGAGCAGGCAAAACGAGTTGCACTTCCCGTGCCGCCGACAGCACCTTCGCCGTGCGGTCGACGATATCGGCGGTCGTGGCCACCAGGGCCGTCGCCACCCGGTCGCGTAGTAGCGTGAACGCCTCGCGTGTCCACACCGCTTGCGGTATCAGCGCGTCCGCGGCGGCGTCGGCGCAGTCCTCGAGGAGCGCGGCTAACGAGCCGTCCGGATTGCTGCCGAGAGTCAACCGGGTGCGTGGATCCAGCTGCCGTTCAACAGCTTTGACCGTTGATGTGACACCGAGTCGGACCAGCCGGCGGAGGCCGGGTCCCATCGCGCTGCCCTGCTCGCCGGAATGAGTGAAGACGCGCACGTCAACGGCGGTGCGTGCGTCGACGAAGGCGGGAAAGCCGCGCACCGATCGGCCGTCGACAATTCGCTCGACCACTTGCGGCAGTTCCGCCATGTCATCGGGCCAGGCACGCAGTCCCGTTCTTTCCAGCTCACCGGCGACCGCATGGGCGACGGCCCGGCGAGCCGGTGCCGCAAGCCGTTGCTGCAGCACCGCCAGATCCTTTCCGCGCGCGACTTCTGTCCCGTCGGCGGCCTCGACGGCGAACGTCACTCGCAGGTGCGCGGGCAGCTTCTCCAGGTCGAACTTCTCGACTGGCACCACAACGCCTGTGCGACGGCGTAATTCGCGCTGTAATGCGGGTAGTAGCGGCTCGCCGGCGGGGTCGATGCCTGCCAGCAGGGCCCGGGCGGTATCGGGTGCGGGAACAAAATTGCGCCGCAGGTCTTTTGGCAGTGATCGGATGAGTGCCGTGACCAATTCCTCCCGCAGTGCCGGAACCTGCCAAGCGAATTCGTCCCCGCCCAGCCCGGCCAGCACGTCGATCGGAACATGCACCGTGACACCGTCGTCGGCGGCGCCCGGTTCGAAACGATAGGTCAACGCCAGCGCCGCGTCGCTCGTGCGCCACGTATCCGGCCGGTCCTGGTCCCCGGCAGCCTGTTGGCTGCGCAGCAGGTCTTCACGACGGAAGGTCAGCAGCTCAGGGGTCTTGTGGCGCTGCTTTTTCCACCACCCGTCGAAGTGGCGCGCGGATACCACATCAGCGGGGATACGGGCGTCGTACAACGCGTAGATGTCGTCGTCACCCACCAGCAGGTCACGCCGGCGTGCCCGCTCCTCCAACTCCTCGAGTTCGGTGCGCAACCGTTCGTTGTCGCGGAAGAAGTGATGCCGGGTGTTCCAGTCGCCTTCGACGAGTGCGTGCCGGATGAAGATCTCCCGCGCGACGGCCGGTTCGATCCTGGCGTATCCGACCTTCCTGCGCGCAACCAGCGGGAGGCCGTACAGGGTCACCCGCTCGTAAGCCAGCACTTCGCCACGTTTGGCGTCCCAATGCGGCTCGCTGTAGGTGCGCTGCACCAGATCACCCGCGACCCGCTCGACGACCTCCGGCTGGATGCGCGCGGCGGTCCGGCCATAAAGTCGGCTGGTTTCTACCAGTTCGGCCGCGACCACCCATTGCGGCGGACGCTTGGTGAGCACCGAGCCCGGAGCCAGGACAAACCGCGCATTGCGCGCGCCGAGATATTCGCGCGTGTCTTCGCGGCGCATTCCCACGTGCGACAGCAATCCGGCAAGCAGAGCCGCGTGGATTCCGGATGCCTGGGCCGGCTCGCCGGACTCGACGATTCCCAAATCCCGGGCGATGGTGCGCAGCTGCCCCACCAGATCCTGCCACTCGCGGATGCGCAGGTAGTGCAAGAACTCTTTTCCGCACATCCTTCGGAAAGCGCTGCCGGACAATTCTTTCCGCTGACTTCGCAGATACTGCCACAGGTTGAGGTAGGCAATGAAGTCGGAATCCTCAGCGGCGAACCGGGCGTGACTCTGGCGCGCCGCCTCCTCGCGGTCGGCGGGCCGTTCCCTCGGGTCCGCAATGGTCAGTGCCGCAACGAGTACCAGTATTTCGCGCACGCATCCTTCGGTGTCGGCCTGCAGGATCATCCGGCCCAGCCGGGGGTCGACGGGCAGCCGCGCCAGCCGGCGGCCGACGTCGGTGATCGCGCCGTGCTGGTCGAAAGCGCCGAGTTCCTGCAGCAGTTGCACACCGTCGCGGATGCTGCGGCGGTCCGGTGGGTCCAGGAACGGGAACTGCTCGAGGTCGCCGAGTTCGAGAGCCGCCATCTGCAGGATCACCGAGGCGAGATTGGTGCGCAGGATTTCCGGTTCGGTGTATCGGGGACGGGATTCGAAGTCCTCCGCGGAGTAGAGGCGGATGCACACACCCGGCGCCACTCGACCGCACCGGCCGGCCCGCTGCGCGGCCGACGCCTGCGAGATCGGTTCGATGGGCAGGCGTTGCACCTTCAGCCGGCGGCTGTAGCGGGAAATGCGGGCATTGCCCGGATCGACGACGTAGCGAATGCCGGGCACGGTCAGCGACGTTTCGGCGACGTTGGTGGCCAGCACGACGCGGCGTCCGGTATGCGGCGCGAAGACACGCTGTTGTTCGGCGGTGGGCAACCGGGCATAAAGCGGAAGCACTTCGGTGTGTTTGAGCCCACTCAAAGCCTCTGCGGTATCCCGGATTTCGCGCTCTCCTGACAAAAACACCAGGACGTCACCCGCTGGTTCGGCCTCCAGTTCATCAATGGCGTCGACGATCGCCTCAATCTCATCGCGTGTCTGGGTGCGGACGATTTCGTGGTCGGGGTCGTCGGGATCGTCCGTCGTGTCAAGCGAAACGGGCATCTCGAGTGGGCGGTAACGGATCTGCACCGGATACGTCCGTCCGGACACCTCGACGATTGGTGCCTCGTTGAAATGTGCCGCGAAGCGCTGCGGTTCGATGGTCGCCGATGTGACGATCACCTTCAGTTCGGGACGGCGGGGCAGCAGCTCGCGGAGGTATCCCAGCAGGAAGTCGATGTTGAGGCTGCGTTCATGGGCTTCGTCGAGGATCAGCGTGTCATATTGCAGCAGTCGGCGGTCCCGCTGAATCTCGGCGAGCAAGATGCCGTCGGTCATCAGCTTGATCAGGGTGCGATCGCTGACTTGGTCGGTGAAGCGGACGGTGTAGCCCACGACGTCGCCCAGTGTGCTGTGCAGTTCGTCGGCGATGCGTTGCGCAACGGTGCGGGCGGCCAGCCGACGCGGCTGAGTGTGCCCGATGGTGCCACGCACGCCGCGGCCGATGTCCAGACAGATCTTGGGCAATTGGGTGGTCTTGCCGGAGCCGGTTTCTCCGGCGACGATGACCACCTGGTGGTTGAGTATCGCTTCGGCGATGTCCCGACGGCGCTCGGTGATCGGCAGATCGGGATAGCCGATGGCGGGCACCGCGCCCTGCCGGGCGGACAGCAGTGACTCCGCGGCGGCCACCTGCTCGGCGAGCTGCTGGAGCTTTTCGGGTCTGGCGCCGCGGAGGTTGTGCAGGCGCCGGCGCAAGCGGGTGGCGTCGCGGATGGTCAGCCCGTCGAGTCGGCTCCTCAACTCCCGGACGCTCGGATCGGCCACTCGGTCAGAGTAATCGGCGTGTGTCGCGGGTTACGTTGGGCAACAGTCCGAATGAGTCGCCTATGCCGCGGGCGGCAGCACCGGTGGGCGGCACACATTGGCTGCCGGGTCCCACCACCAACCGTTTTCGCAATCGAGTGGTTGCGGCCCGACGCCCAGCGGGCGACAAACGTTGGCCGTCGGATCCCACCATTGGCCGGCGTCACAGTTGAGCGGTTGTGGTCCCACGCCCAGAGGCCGGCACACCTTGCCGGTGGGGTCCCACCATTCGCCGTCCGCGCACTGTGCCGAACTGATCGCCGGGGTTGCGATCGTCGCTACGGCCATCGGCGCGAACAGCATGGCGGCCACGGACATCAGCCGACAAATGATCGTCCACATTGCACACCTCGTATCGTGCGAGCTGATCTAAGGCCCGTCTTTCCCCGATACGGCGTGTCCCAAACTCAATACCCGGAGGAAACCGACCGGTTCGGTGAAGCCTTTGAGCGCAACCTTCTCTTCGCGTTTCGGCACGTCGGCCAGTATTTCGCGCACCGCGGGATCGGCGGCGACGGCCTGGGAGAGCACGATGTCGTTGCCGGCGCTCTGGCCTTGCAGTCGGGCAGCCATGTTCACGGTGGAACCGAAATAGTCCAGGCGGTCGTTCAGCGTCACGACCACGCTCGGTCCGGCGTGGACACCCACCTTCAACACCAACTGCTCGCCGCGGTGCGCCGAGGAGGCGATCCGGCACTGCATTGCCAGCGCCGCCCGCACCGCTTGCGCCGGATCGTCGAAAGACGCCATCACTGCGTCACCGATCGTCTTGACGACAGCGCCGTCATGGTCACGAACGATCGCGGCCAGCAAGGTGAAGTGCTCACGCACGAGGTTGTAGGCGACGGCATCGCCAACCCGTTCGTAGAGCTCGGTTGAGCCGCGCAAATCGGTGAAAAGCAACGCAACCTGGCTCACGCCCGCGTCGTCACCCGGTCTCAGCGTCGCCTCAGCGAACAAGTCGCGAAAGGCTTGCAGGGAAATCGCTTCCGGTGCGGTCAGTGCCTGGCGTGTCCACGTGCGTTCTTCTATCAGCGCCGCCAGCTCGAAGTCGGCGTCGTTGACGAACGTCACGGTTCCCGGCTCGTCGCTGCATGCCGCGGCGGAAAGTATCTGCACACCGGACCTCGTGATGCGCAGGCCGGGGAACGGACCCCCGGAGTGTTCGACGTTGACGAAGTCGCCGGGGTGCAACGTACGCAGGCGATAGGAACCGGCGGGCAGTTCAACGGCCATTGTGCGCCGCTCCCCCGGACCCAGCAGGACCTGCACGGCCACGTGCTCGGTGCTCATCGGGCCGGACAGGCAGAAGGCGCCTTCGCGCAGTGGTCGAACCGCCGGCGCCGGTGCAAAAGTCAGCTCGACGTTGCGCTCGAAGTCGCGGTCGTAGTCGATATTGCACGATGAGCAGTGCGCGCCGTGGGGTAGGTCGGCCAGCGTCGGGACGCTGACTTTGGCTCCACGGCAGTTGGGGCACAACAGATCCCATTTCATCCCGAGCAGGCCGGCCTTCACCCCGGTCAAACACGCCTCGGTCGCGGCCCGCGGGGGCACATCCAGCTCCCCCGCCAGAAGCTTGGGCCGCAGACGGGTGAGATCGGCGGCCATGGCCCGCAGCACCCACTCGGCGAGCCGGTCGCCAAGTCCGTTTCCGTACGGGCTGTTGTCGATTTCGCGCGCCATCGCGGTGGCGCGTTCGCGCGCGCCCTGGGGCAGCATCGGCTCTGGGAGCACGAACGGTGTCAGTCGCTCAGAGGCGTGGTCGCCGCGCAGAAAGGCGACCGCCTCGAGGACGCGCCGGCGCACGTTCTCCCCGGCCTGCGCCGCAAGTCGGGTGCCGAACACGCGGCCCGCCATGTTCAGCGGCTCCCATTCCAACGCATAAGAGACGCGCGAGCCCCCGTTGCCGTCGGGTTCGATATCGAAAACCGGGCCAAAGCGGCGAAATGGTCCCTTGCTGAACACCCGCGATTGGCGGAAGTGCCGGCCCGCGACCCACTCGTAGGGCTTTTCCTCCCACTCCAGCGCGAAGCCCGCCGCTTTGCCTCGGCCGGTGCGCAGCACCGTCCCGGTGGATTGCGGTGTTTCTTCCAGCGTGTAGGGCGGCAAACCCAAGGCTTCGTTGAACCGGTTCGTGTCGGCCAGGACCGGCCAGAGTTGCTCTGGCGGGAGGTCGAATGTCCAGGTCCACGTGCGACGCATCGATTGGCACTTTAGACCCGGGGGTCCGCCTAGGGACATCAAATCGGCTTGTTGCGCGACCGACCTGATGTGCTGGTGGCCGGGGTTGCCACGAGGCGCCGCCAGCGACGTCACGGGGGGTGTGCCAGGATCTGGGCATGACTGCACGCCGCCTCGCACGCATCTTCGCTCTCTTCGTCATGACGACGTGGGTGCTGTTGAGCGTGCCTCTCGCCGGTCCGACGGAAGCCTCAGCCGACCCGTGTGCCGACGTCTCGATCGTCTTCGCCCGCGGTACTCATCAAGAGCCGGGGCTGGGCAACGTGGGCCAGGCTTTCGTGGACTCACTCACCTCCCAGCTGGCCGGGCGATCCGTCGAGGTCTACGCCGTGAACTATCCCGCCAACGACGACTACCACAACAGCGCTCCGAGCGGCGCCGACGACGCCAGCGCCCACGTGCAGGGCACCGTCGCCGGCTGCCCTGCTACGAAGATCGTCATGGGTGGGTATTCGCAGGGCGCGACGGTGATCAACCTGGCCAGCACCCAGATGCCGGCCGCGGTTGCCGACCACGTCGCCGCGGTCGCCTACTTCGGTGAGCCGTCCAGCGGGTTCTCCAGTGCACTGTGGGGCGGCGGCCCGTTGCCGGCGATCAGCCCGCTCTACACCGGCAAGCTGATCAACCTCTGCGCTACCGACGACCCGATCTGTACCGGCGGCGGAAACATCATGGCGCACGTCTCCTACATCGAGAACGGAATGACGGCCCAGGCCGCGACCTTCGCGGCCAACCGCATCAAGTAACTCTCACGGGCCGACCGGGGCAAAATAGGTGCACCGGCGAGCCCACGTTGCTGATCACCGGAAATCGACTCGCGGGCACCGCGCCTAACCCCGACCATCTCTCGATGCCCGCCCAGCCATTGATGATGTCATCGGGGTCGATACCTCCGTGGTAGCCCGCAATGTCGTAGGGCAGCGCAAAGGTGGCCAAGATGGTATCCCCCGTCACCCCGGCGACACCCAATTCGACGTCGAAGATGTCCAACCAGTCCAGCCACGACAGCCCATCGCCGGCCGGGTTGGCCAGGCTGGCCAGCGCGTCGGGCACCGCGGACAGCGATCGCTGTGCCGAGGACGCGGCGCTCGGTGCTTCCCCCGCGGCAGTGCCGGTGGCTTGGCAGACGGCGGCCGGTTGCCCGGGCAACCCATTCGGATCGGTGGTGGCCGCGGGCTCGCTGAACGGTGTCAGGGTCGTCGCCGACGCCGAGGCCACCGCATAGCCCTGCATAGCCGCGGTGTCCTGCGCCCACATATCGGGGGCGCGGCAGCCCGGTCCGACGACCTACCGCTCGAATTCGAGGTAGTGCCGGATCTCCTCGGCCGCAGCCTCGAGATTGCGGGAGACGACGCCGCGCCCGAGCCACTCGCTCAGCCGTGCGATGCCCAGACCGCTGGTGGAAAACGTCAAGGTCAGGGTGAGACGACTGCCGTCACCATCCGGTTCGACCAGTGCAGCGAAGGAGTGGCGCGTCCCCTGCACTGCTCGCCATTTGAGCAGGCTTCCCGTCGGGGGTGTGATCAGCACCCGGCCGCCGAGCTGAATGGTGCCACTGTCCAGATAGACGTCCCACAGCTCGCCGTCGTCGCGCGACTTCACGAACCTACAGCGGCTGAACGTCGACACCCGGGGAAAAAGCGAATGGGGGTCGGTGATGAAGCCGGCGCTTATCGGGAACGGGCAGGCGATGTGGCGTGAAACGCTGACGGACTGGGTCATTTCACCGGATCATCGGCACGATGGTCTTGCTGGCCAGCTTCGACAGCCCGACCTGCATGACGCTGGTGACGTAAGCCAGCGCACGATCCCAATCCGGGTCGTCGCCGAACCGGGCTCGCACATCGATGGGCTCCAGCACTTGCATGCGGATCTTGGCCGGCAGTGGAAACTGCGGAAGCGGTAGCGGTGACAAGCCCCACGGAATGCTCAGGGTCATCGGCATGCTCTTGACGCGGGCCAGTTTGTCCAACCGCAGCAGTTGTGCGGTGCGCCGGCCGTCGTTGAGCACGATCAACGTGTCGTGCCCACCGGTAGCCACCACCGGCACGATCTTCACGTTGCACCTGTGGGCCAGGCGCAGAAAGCCCTTGCGGCCCGAGAAGATGATCTTGTTGCGGTCGCGCCACGGACGCAGCGCCTCCACATCGCCGCCGGGGTAGACAAGGGCCGAGCCCTCGCACTCGAAGATGCGCTCGGCAAAAGAGTTGGCAGCGGGAACGACGCCGAGCTTGCGGGTCAATCCGCCGATGACCGGCGCGGCGGTGACCGTGTCGTGCGCCAGCGCGTAGAGCGGGCGACCCTCGACGGTGAAGTAGGTGTTGTAGGCCAGCAGGAAGACGAACGTGTCCGGGGTCGCCCCCCCACCGCTGTGGTTGCCCACGAACAGGACCGGCTCATCAGGCACCTTCTCGAAGCCCTGCACCTCGGCCCGGAACCACACGGTCGACGCCAGCCACAGTGCCGGCAGCACCGCGCGAATGAACTCCGGGTCGCGATAACGAAGTTCCTTGGGGAGTCGTCGCCGAGTCATCTCGATGAGACTAAACCGACACGCCGCGTTTCAACCGCAGTGGCCGCCGGCAGTATTACCTGACCATTCGCGCCTCGAGGATCGCGCGGCGCGGGGGTTCGCCTGGTGGCTAGGGTTGTCGTAGCTTGAGACGGGAGTGTCGTAGCTTCGGCCGGTTCAGAACAAAGCCGGCGATGAGGCTCGAGTGGGGATTGCTGCGTGTCGATGTGACTGACTGCGTCACCGCCGCCCAGTGAAGTGTGTAAGGGGTTCGTTTGCGTCGATTAGCTGACCGAACTATAATCTGGACACATGTCCAGTTTGCTGTCGCATCGTATGCGGGTGTGTTGACAGCCATGAGATTGGCGCCTTTCCGCGGTCGATCGCTGGCGGCGAAGGGTTGAGTATGCGAATCGCTCTGCTGTCCTACCGGAGTAAAGACCATTGCGGTGGGCAGGGTGTCTATGTGCGGCATCTCAGCCGCGGGTTGGTGGATCTCGGTCACGAGGTCGAAGTGTTTTCCGGCCAGCCGTATCCGGAATTGTTGGATCCGCGGGTGCGGCTGACCAAGGTTCCCAGCCTGGACTTGTACCGCGAGCCGGACCCGTTCCGGGTGCCCCGGCCGAGTGAGATCCGTGACTCGATCGACATGCTCGAACTTGCCACGATGTGGACCGCCGGCTTCCCCGAGCCACGAACCTTCACGTTGCGGGTGGCGCGGCTGCTTTCCGGCCGGGTCGGCGATTTCGACGTCGTCCACGACAACCAGAGCCTGGGCAGCGGGCTGCTCGCCATCGCCCGATCGGGCATGCCGGTGGTGGCTACCGTGCACCACCCCATCACGCGCGACCGGTTGCTCGACCTCGCGGCCGCGAGGTGGTGGCGAAAGCCCTTGGTGCACCGCTGGTATGGGTTTTCCAGCATGCAGAAGCAGGTGGCCCGCCAGATTCCGGATCTGCTGACCGTCTCCTCGTCGTCGGCGACCGACATCGTCAGCGACTTCGGGGTCGCGCCGGCTCAATTGCGTGTGGTCCCGTTAGGAGTCAATACGGAACTGTTCAAGCCGGGATCGTCGCCACGGCGGCCCGGCCGGGTGATGGCGATCGCCAGCGCGGACACTCCGCTGAAGGGGGTGAGCACGCTACTTCACGCCGTGGCCAAGTTGCGGACCAACCGGGATCTCGAGTTGTGCTTGGTCGCGAAAGTGGAAACCAACGGTCCCACCCATAAGCTCATCGCCGAACTGGGTATCTCCGACATCGTCCACATCGCCAGTGGGCTGCCCGATGCGGAGCTTGCCGCTTTGTTCGCCTCTGCCGAGGTGGCGTGCATTCCCTCGCTCTACGAGGGCTTTTCGTTACCGGCGGTGGAAGCGATGGCGAGCGGAACTCCCATCGTCGCCAGTCGCGTCGGCGCGCTACCCGAAGTCCTCGGGACAGACGGTGCCTGCGCCGAGTTGGTGGCACCGGCGGACGTCGACGCCCTGACCCAGGCGCTGGGAAGACTGCTGGATTCACCCGAGCGCCGCCGCAGTCTGGGTGCGGCGGGACGGGCACGCGCGGTCGACGTGTTCAGCTGGGACGCCGTGGCTGCTCAAACCGTGCGCGTCTATCAGCAAGCCATTGAACGCCGAGGCGGCGTGGGCGAGCCGCCATGCTGACGGTCGACTTCCAGCGGTTGAGTATCGGGCCCGCTACGAAGGTCATCGACGTGGGGTGTGGCGCGGGCCGACACGCATTCGAGGCGTACCGACGAGGTGCGGATGTGGTGGCCTTCGACCAGGACGCAGCCGAACTGCGCTCGGTGGACTCCTTGTTGCGCGCGATGGCCGAGACTGGCGAGGCGCCGCCCGCGGCCTCGGCGAAGGTGGTTCGCGGCGATGCGCTCAACCTGCCCTATGCGGACGAGACCTTCGACTGTGTGATCGCATCGGAGATTCTGGAGCACATCCCGCACGACGATGCGGCGATCGCCGAATTGATCAGGGTGCTCAGAGTCGGCGGCACCCTTGCCGTCAGCGTGCCGCGCTGGCTGCCGGAGTGGGTGTGCTGGTTGCTGTCCGAGGAGTACCACAGCAACGAGGGCGGACACGTGCGGGTTTACCGGGCCAGTGCGCTAAGGGACAAAATCGCAGTCCGCGGAATGCAATTGACGCATACCCATCACGCACACGCACTGCACTCACCGTTCTGGTGGCTCAAGTGCGCCGTCGGACCCTCGAAGAACGATCATCCCGTGGTCAGCGCCTATCACAAGCTGCTGGTATGGGACCTCATGCGCCGGCCCAAGATAACGCAGTTGACCGAGACCATGCTCAATCCACTCATCGGCAAGAGCGTGGCCATGTATTTCACCAAGTACAGATCAGTGGAAACTCGCTCGGCACAAGGGTATTCAGTTGCTTCGGGATAACAGCGCGCTGGGGGTCGTCGGTGTTCTGACTCCACAGCAGTGCCGGCAGACCGCGATGTCCATTGCCGCCGCGCAGGAATCGTCGGGGGCCATCCCGTGGTTCCCGGGTGGTCACACCGATCCGTGGGACCACGTGGAGAACGCGATGGCGCTCACCGCTGCCGGGTTGCTGGAAGCTGCGCGCGCCGCCTACGACTGGTGTCGCCGCATGCAGCGACCGGACGGCTCCTGGCCGATCCAGGTCCGGGCCGGCATTGTCGAAGATGCCAATAGCGACAGCAACTTCTGCGCCTATGTCGCCACCGGTGTATGGCACTACGTCCTGGTCACCGGGGATGAAGCCTTTGCCGCCATGATGTGGCCGGTGGTGCAGAAAGCGATTGACTTCGTCATCGACCTGCAGGTTGGGTACGGCGAAATCTGTTGGGCCAGAAGTGAAGACGGGCCTCTGCCGGAGGCCCTGCTAACCGGTTGCGCAAGCATATTTCACAGCATCCGTTGCGCGCTGGCCCTCGCCGCCCTGATCGGCGAACCGCAGCCGGAGTGGGAACTGGCGCTGGGCCGGTTGGGTCACGCGATAGTCGCTCACCCGGAAGTGTTCACCGAAAAGGACCGCTATTCGATGGATTGGTACTACCCGATCCTGAGTAGCGCATTGCGAGGTCCGGCGGCCGCGGCACGAATCCGTCAGCGCTGGGACGATTTCGTGGTGGGCGACCTGGGCATTCGCTGTGTGGTCGACCGGCCGTGGGTCACCGGTGCGGAGACCTGCGAACTGGTCCTGGCGTTGGATGCCATCGGTCACCGATCGGCCGCCCACCGGCAATTCGGTGCGATGCAGCATCTGCGCGACGGCGACGGGTCTTACTGGACGGGACTGGTTTTCGCGGACGGCAAGCGCTGGCCCGAGGAACGCACCACCTGGACCGGCGCGGCGATGATTCTGGCTGCCGACGCACTGTCCGGGACCACGCCCGGTAGCGGGATCTTTCGCGGGCATGGGCTGCCGATCGGATTGCAGACCGACTTCGACTGCGAATGCGTTACCGCCGGGCCTGGGCGGTGACCTCGACCGGTTCGCCCGCCCGGCCGGCGGTTCTTTCCAGCACCCGCAGCGAACCAGTCGCGGCCGTCTCTCGAAAATAGCCTGATTCGATTGCACGACAATAGATTTGGTATGGAGCGCGGCCCCCGTCGTTAGGGTCGGGGAACACATCGTGGATCACCAGCGCTCCCCCGGCGACCACCCACTTCGCCCATCCTTCGAAGTCGCGCGCAGCGGCGGCCTCGGTGTGGCCGCCGTCGATGAACAGGAATTGCAGTGGCGTGCGCCATCCCTTGGCGACGACCGGAGACTTGCCCACGACGGCGACCACGTGATCGTCCAGGCCGGCGGCATCGAGCGTGCGCCGGAATGTGGGCAGCGTGTCGAAGAGTCCGGTTGTCTCGTCGACCAACGAGGCGTCGTGAAACTCCCAGCCGGCCTGGTGTTCTTCCGACCCGTGATGATGGTCGATGGTGAAGAGCACGCTCCCGCTCTGCTGCGCAGCCGCACCCAGCAACAGCGCGGACTTGCCGCAGTAGGTTCCGATCTCCACGCCCACGCCGCCGTCGAGATAGCGGCACGCGGCATCGAACAGCGCTTGACCCTCATCGCTGGGCATGAAGCCCCGGACCTGCTCGGCAAGCGCGAACAGGCGGGCGGTCGAGCCGGCGTCGTGATCGCTCATGAGCTGAACTTATCGGGCGCGGCGGTGACGCCGACCATCGGTCGGCATCCTTGCTGGATGCCCGCGTGGTCAAGTCCTTCTGGACACCCGTCCGGCCCGAAGGGGTGCGCCCGATCAGCCGTGCGGCGCCTCGGAGATCTTGCTGTCCGGCTTGCCCAGGGTCTGGCAGTACGTCTGCGCCGAAAGACGCGTCGCGTTGATCTCGAGCGAGCTCGGCTCGGCGCCGTTCTTGTCCTTGAGCATCTTGCTGACCTCCTCGCTCTGCTTCTTCTCGTCCTGCGTGGTGAAGTCTTTGCACTTGGTGTCACCACCGGTATTGATGACTTTCGAAGCCGAACATCCACTGAACATCAGCGTGGCGATGACGATCACGGCAGGTGCGAGGGGTTTCATCACTGGCCCTTTCTCGAGTCGGAGTCGTAGCTGTCTATACACCGCGGCGCGCATTTCCAAACGCGAGCAATTGCACAACCGCGAAACAAGCGATGCTTATTTTTCCAGGGTGAACTGATTGACGTCTATATGGCCGGAGCGGAAACGATCGGCGCAGCCGGTCAGGTATTTCATATACCGGTCGTAGACCTCTTCAGACTGAATTGCGACGGCCTCGTCGCGGCGTGCCGCCAGCGCTGCTGCCCATAGGTCGAGGGTCTTGGCGTAGTGCCGCTGCAGCGACTGGCGCCGGGTCAGCGTGAAACCCGCCTTCCCGGAGAGGTCGGCGACTATATCGGTATCCGGCAACCGGCCGCCCGGAAAGATCTCTGTGACAATGAATTTGACGAACCGGATGTGGTTCATGGAGATAGGCAGACCGCTCTGGTTGAGTTGGTCGCGGGTCAGTCCGGTGATGGTGTGCAGCAGCATCACCCCGTCGGCCGGCAGCAGCTTGTAGGCCAGCGAAAAGAAATCTGCATAGCGATCGTGACCGAAGTGCTCGAACGCACCGATCGACACAATGCGGTCCACGGGCTCGTCGAATTGTTCCCAGCCCTGCAGCAGCACCCGTCGGTCGCGCGCGGTGTCCATTTCGTCGAACGTCCTGTGCACATGCGCGGCCTGGTTCTTGGACAAGGTCAGGCCGACGACATTGACGTCATATTTCTCGATTGCGCGGCGCATGGTGGCGCCCCACCCGCATCCGACGTCCAGCAGCGTCATGCCGGGACGCAGGCCCAGCTTGCCCAGCGACAGATCTATCTTGGCGAGCTGAGCCTCTTCCAGCGTCATGTCGTCGCGCTCGAAATATGCGCAGCTGTAAGTCTGGGTCGGGTCCAGAAACAGCCGGAAGAAGTGGTCGGACAAGTCGTAGTGTGCCTGCACGTCGTCAAAGTGCGGCTTCAGTTCCTGAGACAAGCGGGTTGTGCCTTTCGTGGCATGTGAACTCAGTTTCGAGTCCGGCCTACGCCGGCTGGTATCTAGTTCCCCGCCGGTGCCAAACGAAACACCGGCTAAATCACACCGGCCTCCGAGCGGTGAGTTTCCGGCGATCGGCGGGTCATACCCATGGAACGGACACTTCATGAGAAAAGGTGGAACCCATGTCTGAGGCCAAGCCGCCGGTCGTGGATGAGCACAGTTGGCGCGCGCAACTGGACGAGTTACGCAAGCGCGAGAAGGCCGCTACCCGCGAACTGGATGCGATCGCCGCCCAGCGGCGACGACTGCCGATGGTGCGGTTGCCCGACTACACGTTGATCGGTGCCGACGGGCCCGTTCGGTTGGCCGACGTTTTCGAAGGGCGCTCCCAGCTGGTCGTCTATCACCACATGTGGTCGCCGGGCGCCGAGTGGCAGTGCGGCGGATGCACGGGGTTCACTTCGCAGTTCACCCGTCTGGAGTTTCTCGACAACTACGACGCCCGATTCGTCATCGTCACCAACGGAACGATCGACGAGGCGCTTGCTTACCGGCGCAGGGTCGGCAACAGGATGCAGTGGTACTCGTCTTCGGACAGCTCGTTCGGTGCCGACGTGGATGCGCCGCCCGGCGGCGGCTTCGCCGTCAACGTGTTTCTGCGCGATGGTGACACCATCTACCGCACCTGGCATACGAATGGGCGGGGAACCGAGCAGCTCAGTCACTCCTTCGCGCTGATCGACATCCTGCCCTTCGGCCGTCAAGAGGAATGGCAGGACTCACCGCCCGGCTGGCCGTCGAGGCCCACCTACTCCGGGTGGCTCGATTCGCCCGACATCGCCCGCGCCTACGGCCCGAGGGACGAAGGATGAGCAGCGACGGGCGAGTTCGGCGAATGCGACGCGTACCGCCCCAGGGTGGTCGATCCAGGGAAAATGGCCGGCTTCGGGTATGACATGCCAGATCACGTTCTCGGTGTGATAGCGCTTCGGCTGCCACACCGACGGGGTGACGATCCGGTCTGCTGATCCGCTCACGATCAGGGTTGGCACTGTGCTCGGCCACCATGCCGATACGTAGTCACCGTCGAAGTATTGTGCGGACCACTGTGCGGCCCGGACGTTGTATGGCAGCCGCCCCAGCAGATTCGTACCCGTAGCCAGACTGTCAGCCGGAAAGTTCCACGGCGCAGATTGCACCACCAAGTTGCGCAGGTTTTCACTGCTGGGTTCCGACTCGTAACGTGCGGCGGCCTGGTCGATGCCCGCTAACGGGTTCCGGGCGGTCATCTCCGCATGAACCGGGATCCACGAAGCATCGGGGGCGGTGCTGATCAGGACCAAGCCGGCCAGCACCTCGGCCAGCGCAGGGGTCGACAGCAGGTACTCACCCCCCGTCGAGTGCCCCACATACACCGGGCGCTCGACGGCGTGGGCCGCTTCGAGCAACACCTGTGGCCACAGGCTGTAGGGATCGGCGGGTGCGCCGGGGGCGTTGGTGTTGGAGCCGTCGCCGGGCAGGTCGACCAGCCAGGAGCATCCTGACACCGCGACCGCGTCCACGAGTTCCTCTAGCGATTCCGACCCGATTCCCGGCTCACCCGGGAGGAACAGCCAGTTCAGCTCGCCGACGCGGCGCCGGTGCAGACGCAGCCGGACACCAGAGGGCGTCCAATGCAGGTGCTGGGGTTCCATGGGTACCGGGCTCAAGATACCTGCGGTGGCTGCACATTCACCTCCGGCAAAGTCTTGACTGACTCCAGATAAGTGCGGAGTATGAGCATGTGTCCTCGGATCATGCCGAGCAGTTGCGAATGGCCGAGTTGCGGGTAACGCGGCCACGCATTGCGGTGATGGAGGCTGTGCATGCTCATCCGCACGCCGACACTGACACGATCTTCTCCGCTGTGCGGCTCGGGCTGCCCGATGTGTCCCGGCAAGCCGTGTATGACGTGCTCAATGCGCTGACTGCGGCCGGGCTGGTCCGGCGCATTCAACCCTCCGGTCTGGTCGCACGCTACGAATCGCGCGTAGGCGACAACCATCACCACGTCGTGTGCCGTTCCTGCGGCGTTATCGCCGACGTCGACTGTGCCGTCGGAGAGACGCCGTGTCTGACACCTTCGGATGAAAACGACGTCTTGGATGGCTTCGTCCTCGATGAGGCCGAAGTCATCTATTGGGGCCTGTGCCCCGACTGCTCGAGTACTGATTCCCGATCACAACCGTGATCGCAGCCCGTTTCAGATAAACCCGGAAGGAATGCAGTGTCATCCGATACATCCGATAGCCGACCTCCGCACGCCAACGACTCGGCCAGCACGAGCGAGAGCGAGAACCCGGCAATCCCGTCGCCGACACCCAAATCGCATGCTCCGCGTACCAATCAGGACTGGTGGCCCAACCAGGTTGACGTGTCGAGGCTGCATACGCACTCACCGCAGGCCAGTCCCCTCGGCGAAGGCTTCGACTACGCCGCGGAGTTCGCCAAGCTCGACGTCGAGCAACTCAAGGCCGACCTGGTCTCGGTGATGACGACATCGCAGGACTGGTGGCCGGCCGATTACGGGCACTACGGCGGCTTCTTCATCCGGATGAGCTGGCATGCGGCCGGTACCTACCGCATCTTCGACGGTCGCGGCGGTGCCGGCCAGGGGATGCAGCGGTTCGCCCCGCTGAACAGTTGGCCGGACAACGCCAGCCTGGACAAGGCACGCCGGTTGCTATGGCCGGTCAAGAAGAAGCACGGCAACAAGATCTCCTGGGCAGACCTGCTGGTCTTCGCCGGAAACGTTGCCCTGGAAGACATGGGCTTCCAAACCTTCGGCTTCGCCTTCGGCCGCGCCGACGTCTGGGAACCGGAAGAAACCCTCTTTGGCGAGGAGGACGAATGGTTGGGCACCGACAAGCGGTACTCCGGCGAGCGAGAACTCGCGCAGCCCTATGGCGCAACCACCATGGGCCTGATCTATGTCAACCCGGAAGGCCCCGAGGGCAAGCCGGATCCGGTCGCCGCGGCGCGTGATATCCGGGAGACGTTCGGGCGGATGGCCATGAACGACGAGGAGACCGCGGCACTCATCGTGGGTGGTCACAGCTTCGGCAAGACCCACGGCGCCAGTGCAGATCCGGTCGGCCCGGAGCCGGAGGCCGCCCCGATCGAGCAGCAGGGGTTGGGCTGGAAGAGCACGTATGGCACCGGCAGCGGCAAAGACGCCATCACCAGTGGCCTGGAAGTAGTGTGGACGCCCACCCCGACGAAGTGGGACAACACCTACCTGGAGACCCTCTACGGCTACGAGTGGGAGCTGACGAAGAGTCCCGGCGGGGCATGGCAGTTCACCGCAAAGGACGGTGCCGGCGCGGGCACCATTCCCGACCCGTTCGGCGGGCCGGGCCGCAACCCAACCATGCTGGTGACCGATTTGTCGCTGCGCGAGGACCCGATCTACCGGCAGATCACCCAGCGCTGGCTGGAGCACCCGGAGGAACTGTCCGAGGCGTTCGCCAAGGCGTGGTACAAGCTGTTGCACCGCGACATGGGACCGATCAGCCGCTACCTCGGACCGTGGATTCCCGAGCCGCAACTCTGGCAGGATCCGGTGCCGGCGGTCGATCACGAGCTGGTCGACGAAAGTGACATCGCCGCCTTGAAGGCCAAGGTGCTCGCGTCGGGCCTGTCGATTCCGCAACTGGTGAAAGTGGCCTGGTCTTCGGCGGGCAGTTTCCGCAAGACCGACAAGCGCGGCGGAGCCAACGGGGCACGGATACGCCTGGAACCGCAGAAGAGCTGGGAGGTCAACGAGCCCTCCGAGCTGGACAAGGTGTTGCCGGTACTCACCCAGATCCAGCAGGACTTCAACGGCTCCGCGTCCGGCGGCAAGAAGGTCTCGCTGGCTGACCTGATCGTGCTGGCCGGTTCCGCGGGGGTGGAGAAGGCGGCCAAGGACGCGGGGTACGAGATCTCGGTGCACTTCGCGCCGGGCCGTACCGACGCCACCCAGGAAGACACCGATGTGGAGTCGTTCGCGGTGCTCGAACCCCGTGCCGACGGTTTCCGCAACTACGTCCGTCCCGGCGAGAAGGCTCCGCTCGAGCAACTGTTGCTGGACCGGGCCTACATGCTGGGCGTCACCGGGCCGGAGCTCACGGTACTGATCGGCGGGCTGCGGGCCCTGGGTGCCAACCACGGCGGCAGCAAGCACGGCGTGTTCACCAACCAGATCGGCAAGCTGACGAACGACTTCTTCGTCAACCTGCTCGACATGGGCACCGAGTGGAAAGCGTCGAAGACCGGCGAGAACGTCTACGAGGGCCACGACCGGGCGACCGGCGAGCTCAAATGGACGGCGACCGCGAATGACCTGGTGTTCGGCTCGAACTCGGTGTTGCGCGCGCTCGCCGAGGTGTACGCGCAGGACGACAACAAGGCGAAGTTCGTCGAAGACTTCGTCGCCGCATGGGTCAAGGTGATGAACAACGATCGGTTCGACCTGACGTAATCCGGTTCGACTGTCGAGGCGCCCCGCGAGCCATGCGCTTGCGGGGCGCTCTCAATTCAGGCGGCCGCTGTAACCACAATCGAGTCGCCGCCGGTCGTCCACGCCGCCGTGAACGTGCCGATCGAGACCTGCTCGTCGGCACGGTCGGCACCGGGGTCGTTGAGGTGCACCACCTCGGCGTTGGTGTCGATACCCGTGACTACCAGAAAGTGATCGGCCGCGGTGCGCTGATCGCCGGTATCCCAGATGATCGCGGAATTGACCCAAGCGATGATCTTGCGGTTGTCGCGCAGGTACCGCTGGAGCGCGGGCAGTCCCGTCTGGTCGGGACGCGTTGCGTTGTCGGTCATCGTCGACTTGATGCCGTAGTGCTCGAGGAGCACCACTTCGTCCGCCATTTCGATGCCGCCCGTGCCGTTCGCGTGACTCGGGTCGCTCACCGGCGCATAGATCGGACCTGGGTTGGTGCCCGAGGGCGTGCTCACCGCTAACACGATCATCTGCTTTTCGGTCGGCGCGGTGCCGGTGACCTGCCCCACCACGTCGGCCACCGAAAGCAGGCCGCAGTTGTCTTCGAGTGACTGCGGTTGCCAGTATTTCGCGGCCGCCGCCGGGTCGCCGTAAAGACCAGTCGCAGCGGCGCTCGACGGTGTCGTGGTGCTGATCCCGGCGCCGGTGGTCGGCCGCGCCGACGCCGCCGTGGTCGGACCGCACCCCGACAACAGGATGGCGGCGGCCAAGCCGATCAGCGCCCGGGCCGCCGCCGCGGCCCGGGCCGTCGGCGCGGCGCCGGTTATCTGGCGAGGTCCCACTGCCCGTAGTCGGCGGCAAGGACGTCGTCGATGTCGGTGGGAACCCCGGCCAGCAGCGGCCCGTTGACCACTCTCTGATACAACACGGCGGCAGGCTCGCGCTCCCCGTTCGACCAGGCGCTCGTCTGCCATGCCCAGCGGTAGCCCGGGGTCGTCGATCGCCCGATGACGTTGTCTTTGATGGCCCATGCGCAGGCTCGGTTATGCCCGTAGATGCCGGTCCGGCCCACTCCGAGCACTGAGTTGATTCCCCGGAACCATTGGACGGCAAGGCTGTTCCATGTTTCCTGGTCGATGTTGTCGTCCACGCTGAAGAAGATCGGCGCCGAGGCCGGTCCGCCGGCCGCGCCGTGCAGGGCCAGCGCCGCCTGAGCGTCGGCAACACCGCCGTCGTAGCTGCGGGTGAAGTCCGACGGCGCCGTCCCGCCCGGCTTGCCGTATTGGAAGTTGCTGACGATGTGCAGACCCGCGGCACGCAGCGAGTCCGCGTACTGACGGGTGATCGGCTTCGCCTCGAAGTTCGCCCCCGGCCGCGACTCGGACACGTAATTCACCACGCCGTCGTAACCGGCCGCCTTGATGGCCTCCGGCGGGATGGTGTGCTCAGCAAAATCGATCAACAGGCCACTACCGGCTGACGCCTTCGGCGCTTCGGCTGTCGCAGCGATGCCGAGCAATACCGGGGCAAGGGCATACGCGAACGCTGCCCGTCGTGAGATGGGGCGGCGCGGGCCGCGGGATGAAGCTGTTTCGGGCACCGCGCGATGGTAACAATTGTCTGTTCGCGATCGTCGAGAATCGAATCCGATCGCAGGTAGACGCGCCGGGACCGGAGCAAAATCGTCGCGGAACTGCGCGGCCCGGCTGGCGACTCGATGCCACCCCGAGGTCCTCGGCAGCGCCGCTATTGCTGCGGGTGGCTCAGCCCGGCTGCCATTGGCCGCGGGACACCAGCACGTTGCGCAGTAGGTCGGCGCGATCGGTGATGATGCCGTCCACTCCGATGTCGAACAGCGCAACCATCTCCGCTGGATCGTCGACCGTCCAGGCGTGCACCTGCCGGCCCATCTCGTGCGCCGTGTGCACCAGGGCCGGCGTGATGACAGGCACCGTCCCCAGTCGCGACGGCAGTTGCAGGCAGTCGCTGTCGCGCATGAGCCGCCACGCATACGCGTGATTGCGCGGCGTCTTTGCCGCCAGGACTGCCAGAAATGCACCCGTTCCGGCTGCGCTGGCGACCCGCTTGGACAACAGCCGCAAAGCTTTGCGCCGGCGGCGCTCGGAGAACGAGGTGACCAGCACGCGGTCGTGGACGTTCATCCGCTCGATGACGTCGACGGTCGGTTCGACAGCTGACCCGACTTTGATGTCGATGTTGACCCGGATATCGGGATGGGCGCTCAGCAGGTCTTCCAGAGTGGGAATTGTCTCCCCCACGCCGAGATCTGCCTTGCGTACCTCGCGCCAATCCAACTCGTCGACTGCACCATGCACCCCACAAGCCGGGTCGAGTCGCCGGTCGTGCAGGACCACCGCGACGCCGTCGCGGGTCGCTCGCACGTCCGTCTCGATATAACGAAAACCGAGCCGCACCGCCCCGTCGAAAGCGGCCATGCTGTTCATCGGGAACCTGAACGACGTAAAACCCCTGTGGGCCATGGCGATCGGGCCGTTCTCGCGAAGGAACTCCACAATCGGTGTCCCGTCATCGTCCACCAGGTAAGTATGTCCACCGCTGTGTGAAACGCCAGTGCCGTCGAAAGCAGGTGAAACAAATTTGTTAAGCGGTGCACGGCCGCAACACGACTCGCTACGATCAGGTGCTGTGCGCCAATTAGTTGCCCGGAAATCGGTTGAACTCTGTCTTGCGGCAATCGCGACTGCTTCCGCGCTACTCGTTGCCGGTGTGGTGCTGCCCGCCGGCTCTCCAGGCGCGGCCCGCTCGGCGGCCGCCGCGAACTGCCCGCAGGTGGAGGTCGTGTTCGCCCGCGGCCGATTCGAGTCAGCTGGGCCCGGCGTCCTGGGCAATGCGTTCATCAACTCGCTCAGCTCCAAGTTGGGCGGGCGCAGCATGGGCACCTACGCCGTGAAGTACCCAGCCGACTCCGAGATCGACATCGGTGCCAACGACATGAGCCGGCACATCCAATACATGGCGAACAATTGCCCCAACACCCGCCTGGTGCTGGGCGGCTATTCACTCGGTGCGGCGGTTACCGACGTAGTGCTCGCAGTGCCCATGTCCGCATTCGGATTCGACAGCCCGCTTCCCGAAGGTACCGATCAGCACATTGCCGCGGTCGCGCTATTCGGGAACGGAAGCCAGTGGGTCGGACCCATCACCAACTTCAGCCCTATTTACAACGATCGGACCATCGAGCTCTGTCACGGAGCAGACCCCGTCTGCAATCCGGCCGATCCCAACACCTGGAAACAGAACTGGCCGCAGCACCTGGCCAATGCGTATGTCCAGGACGGCATGGCTAACCAGGCCGCGGACTTCGTCGCCGGGAAGCTCTAGCCAAAAAAGCGCCGGCGGCGTCCGAGGCCCCGCTGCGTGGGCGATTTCCGCAAGATGTGTGATCGCGCCCCAGGTAGGAGCGCCGTGCAGAAGCCCGCGACCGCGGGAATTCCGCGCTGAGCAAGCAGTCGCTGCATCCTGCGGGCGACGATAAGCACGAGCAGGCTGGCGGTGAGCCGGCTCAGGGCCAGTCGACTCGTCCGCTTCTTCCGGGCCCTCGGCCTAGGGCCGGTGTGCCGTCCGACCTGAAAACCGGTGCACAGCGCCGTCAGCAGCGCGAACCCCACCAGCACCGTCATGTAGATGAGCGTGCTGCGTCGCCGTCGCGGCGAGGTCACACGGCAGATACGCCTCGGCCAAGATATTCCCCCCGTTGCCGGCCGGGAGGTCGATTAAAAGCGATGACCCCAATAAGAATCATGCTGAGAATTATGGTGCACCGCCGCTGGCCGCGTCGCGAATTCCCATAGCGCAGAGATTCGTTCACGGTGAGATTAGCGGCCGCACGTCGGTATTCATATGTTCGGGCGGCGGCCATGTATTAGCGACCGATGGTAATTGTGGTATGTCGGCCGGCCGGGTGGCCACGGCAGCGGGCTTGATCGTGCCGGAAAAGGGCCCGTGCCCTTTGCTCGAGGGGTGGCCGGGGGCGTGGCGGACCTGTTTCGACACCGAAGAATAGCGACTCCGGTTCAGGTGCCACGCGAAAAGCTCTGTGCCCAAACGATTTCTGGCTGAGCCAGGCAATAAGACTTTGGCTAGGCGCAGCCGGTGATTGTTCAAAGCGGGGCTGAGTGCGCCCGAAGTCCTGGGGCGGCGATTATGCCGCCGGAAGCTGCGTGCCCGCTGCACAGAATCTATGAGGTTGGTGTGACTAAAAATCAAGGTGAATGTTGGGTAAACCCCAAGATCAGCGTCCATTCGGCGGTATTCGTCGCGTTGAACCTGTCACCGAATGGTCAATACCGTGACGAGATAACGCCAACACCTTGACGTGTCAGCGCCCGACCTATGTTCGGAGGAATCGTATGTCTTTCGTTCGCACTTATCCAGAGCATCTGGCTGCCGCATCCAGCAACCTACAGTCGCTCGGCGCGGCTTTGAGCGTAGGCAACGCGGCGGCGGCCGCCCCCACGACGGGCGTCGTGCCCGCGGCAGCCGATGAAGTGTCGATCCTGACGGCCGCGCAGTTCGCCACGCACGCCGCGCGGTTTCAGGAGCTGCAGGCGCGGGCCGCCCAGATTCAGGCGGCGTTGGCCGCCACGCTGGGGACGAGCGCCGGTTCCTATGCGGCGACCGAAGCGGCTAACGCGGCGTCGGTCTGAGCGCTCGGCCAGAGACGAGGGGATGACGAGCCATGGTTGACTTCGGCCTGTTGCCGCCCGAGATCAACTCAGGGCTTATATACGCCGGTCCGGGGGCGAGCTCGTTGCTGGCGGCTGCGCAAGCCTGGGGCAGCCTGGCTGCTGACCTGCAAGCCGCGGCGTCCGGTCATCGATCGGTGATCACCGCGCTGACCAGTGGCCCGTGGCTCGGGCCGGCAGCGGCATCGCTGACTGCCAGCGTGAGTCCCTTCCTCACCTGGCTGGACACCAGTGCCGAACAGGCGGCGCAAGCGGCGAGTCAAGCGACCGCCGCGGTGAATGCTTACGAAGCCGCGTTTGCGGCCAGCGTTCCGCCGCCGTTGATTGCCGCCAACCGTGCTCTGCTGCAAGAATTGGTCGCGACCAACCTGCTCGGACAGAACACTGCGGCGATTTCCACCCTCGAGGCTCAATACGCCGAGTTCTGGGCGCAGGATTCGGGTGCGATGTATGCCTATGCGGGTGGCGCGGCGGCGGCCACCAACCTTGCGGAGTTGCCCGCGCCGGCCGAGGTGGTGGATCCCGTGGGATTGGCCGATCAGGCCGTCGCCGTCGCCAAAGCTCAGTTCAACACCGGGTACACCCATGCGATGAATGCGGCGTCGCAGGTGAACCCGAGGGTTTCCGATGTGCTGAAGACGCTATCCAGCCCGATCGACGGCGCGGCGATCGACAAGTTCCTCATGGAGTACACGCCCTTGGGCGACGTGGTCGCGTTGCACAGCAAATACCTTCTGCCCTACGTCAGCTCGCTGGCCGCGTCGATTCAGTCGATTCAGTCGTTCGGGCAGGTCAGTAACGGCCTGACCGCCATGGCCAATTTCGCCAAGCCTGCGGCTTCCGCGGCCAAGGCGGCCGAAGGCGCGGCATCGGCCGCAGGGGCGGCCGCGGCCAGTGCGGGGCAGGCCGCGGCGGGTGCCGCAGGAAACCTCGGTGGTGCGGCCGCAGGCCTGGGCAAGGCGCTTCCGATCGGGGGGTTGTCGGTGCCGGCCAACTGGGTTCCATGGCACTCCACCACGAATCCCGGCATTGCGAGCGCGATTCCGGCCGCCGCCGAAGGCGCCAACAGTTTTCCGATGGCTCCGCCGTTCGGACAGTTCTTCAACGGCGGCTATGGCCGCAATCAGCCGACCTACGGGTTCAAGCCCTCCGTCATGGCCAAACCCCCGGCCGCCGGATAACGGCCCGCAGCGCCGCAGCATCTACCGGCTGGGCGGTCAACAGGCATGAGGGGGTTAAAGCAAGATGGTTGATTATGGCGTGTTGCCACCCGAGGTCAACTCGGGTCGCATATACACCGGTCCAGGGGCGGGCCCGATGCTGGCCGCCGCGGCGGCATGGAGTGGACTTGCCGCCGACCTCAAAGCCGCGGCCTCAGGCCACCGGCTGGTGGTTTCGGAGCTGACCAGCGGTCCGTGGCTGGGTCCGTCGTCGGTATCGATGCTTTCGGCGACGACTCCGTTCATCGTCTTTCTGGAAAGCAGTGCGTTACAGGCCGAACAGGCTGCGAGCCAGGCTTTTGCGGCGGCGGCCGCCTACGAGGCGGTTTTCGCTGCTACGGTCCCGCCGCCGGTGATCGCGGCCAACCGCGCACTGCTGGCGGTGTTGGTGGCAACCAACTTCTTCGGGCAGAACACCGCGGCGATCGCCGCCACTGAAGCGCTGTACCTGGAATTCTGGGCTCAGGATGCCGCGGCGATGTACAACTACGCGGGCAGCGCGGCGGCGGCTACCCAGTTGGCCGAGCTCCCGGACCCTGCCGAGGTGACGGACCCCTATCGGTTGGCCGACGAGGCCATGAACGTGGCGGGGCAACTGAGTCCCCGGGTGGCCGACGTCCTCAAGACCCTGTCTACGCCGATCAACGGCACGGCGATCGATCAGTGGCTGATTGCGAATACGCCATTGGACGATCTCGTGCCGCTGTACAGCAAGTACATCTCGCCCTATGTCTCCACTCTCACGGCGGTTTTCCAGTCGGGGCAGGCGTTCGGACAGGCCAGCAGCGGTGCCCTCGCGATGACCAACTTCATGAACAGCCTGGCGCCGGCGACCAAGGCGATCCAGGGAGCGGCTCAAGCCGCCGGGGCGGGCGCCGCCAACCTCGGGACGAAGGTCGGCAGTGTGGCAGCGGGACTGGGCAGGAGCGTGCCCGTCGGCGGGCTCTCGGTGCCCGCCAGCTGGACCTCGGCGAATCCCGTGACCAGCACCGGCGTGACAGCGATCGGTAACGCTTCTGTGGGCCCGGCCGCTGCCGAGGGTGCTGCCGCCGGCAACCTTCCGGTGGCGCCGCCCTTCGGGCAATTCTTCAATGCCGGCAACGGCCGCAAAACCCCTGCTTACGGCCACCGTCTCACATTCATGACGCGACCACCGGCGGCCGGCTAGCACCGGTCGCAATTTTCACCCGTTCCAACGTGGCTGCTATGGTGCCTTGCTAATGCCCGAAATGGATCGTCGCCGCATGTTGTTGATGACGGGCCTGATGACCGGCGCCGCCGTGGTTGGCGCGGCCCCGGATCCGAAGGCTCACGCGGCCCCCTCCCCCCGCCCGCTGGATCGTGTACCTGCGCCGGCGGCCCCGAGCGGCGCCTCGGGCCAGTACATCTTCCACGACGAGTTCGACGGGCCGGCCGGCTCGGCCCCCGACCCGTCCAAATGGACGGTGTCCAAGGCCCGCGAGACGATCAAAGACCCCACGTACTGGGAACTGCCCGAGCACGTCGGCCAATACCGCGACGACCGGCAGAACGTGTTCATCGACGGGAACTCGAACCTCGTGATCCGTGCCGCGAAGGACGGCTCCACCTATTACGGCGGCAAGGTATTCAGTCCCTGGCAGGGCGGCATCGGGCACACCTGGGAGGCGCGCATCAAGTTCGACTGCCTGACCGCCGGTGCCTGGCCCGCGTTCTGGCTGTCCAGTGACGCCCAGGGCGAAATCGACATCATCGAGTGGTACGGCAACGGCAGTTGGCCGTCGGCGACGACGGTCCACGCGAAAGCCAACGGCTCTGAGTGGAAGACTCACAACATCGCGCTGGACAGTGCCTGGCACACTTGGCGAGTCCAGTGGGATGAAGCCGGGATGCGTTTCTGGCAGGACTACAGCGACGGCGCGCAACCGTACTTCACGGTGGCGGCCAACTCGCTGGCGGACTGGCCGTTCAACAATCCGGGCTATCAGGTGTTCCCGATTCTGAACCTTGCGGTCGCAGGTTCCGGCGGTGGCGATCCGGGGCCGGGGCACTATCCGGCGCAGATGCTGGTCGACTACGTGCGGGTCTGGTAGCTACTACAGTTCGGGCATGACCGCCGCCGCTGCGCCGCTGATCACGCGTTATGCACAGCGTTTCTGTCGGGTACACGCCGGCGGACACTCGGTATCTTCGCCGCTGGGCGCGTGGTTGTTGCTGGCCCTGGCCGCGCCGCTGGCCCGGGACTCGGTCCGCGCGGATCTCGAGGACATCCTGGGTGCCGGCGCAAAGGATGTGCGGCGAGTGGTCGACGCGCTGCTCAGAGACCCGCCTCGGGTCGTCCGTAGCGCACTGGCGGTGTGGGGTGTACCTGATTGGCCCGGCGGGCTACCCGCCGCCGTGCAAACGGGACCGGTGCCGACCCGGGCGCAGGCGGATGCATGGGCCCGCGACCACACCGACGGCATGATCGACCGCTTCCCGGTCGATCTGTCCGAGATGACCGCCGTGTTGGCCAGTGTCCTGGCCACTCGGATCGCCTGGCTGCGGCCCTACGACGTCACCGGTGCCGGCGAATTGAGGTCGCCGTGGAGTGACCGCGTCGGCGAGGCACTCACACTCAACGGCGCCGACGGCTACCTCACCGACGTCGCAGGGCTGGGCACGGTAGCGGTGCACACCGCCGTCGGCGGCGACTGCCTGCAAGTGATATCGGTGATCGCCGGGGAAGATGCCCCATCCGAGGCAGTCCTGGCGGCGGCCCACGACATCGCGCGGCGGCAAGCCACCGGTGCAACGGTGTCGCGGCGTGAACTCGCCGATCTTGCCTTGGGTGACGGTCGGTTCTGGACGATCAGCGAGGATCACCGACCAGGCGGGGACCGGGTGCGCGTGGTGTTGCCGGCGTGGAAAGCGTCGTCGAACCATGAGCTGACGGCCGATCCCGGCCTCGGATTCGGCGCGTTGGGGCGGGCGCTTGCGGCGTCCCTGCCGCCGGGCACGGCAGGAGCCATCCAGGCCCGCCAATGCGCGGTCGCCCGATACAACCGGTGGGGTTTCGAGGCAGCGGCGGTCACGGCCGTCGCGCTGCGCAGCGCGATGATGCAACCGGGCGTGTCGCGCACCGCGACGCTGCGTTTCGGTCATCCATACGCCGTGGTCGCCGTCGTCGGCAAGGGACCCGCCCGGCCGAGGCGCGATCCGTGGGCCGGAGTACCGGTTTTCGCCGCCTGGGTCGGTGAACCTGCCGAGGTCGACTCCCGTCCGCGCAGTTAGCCCATGCGCTATTCGGGCTTTTGCCGCCACTCGTTGATCTTGCGTCCTAGGGAATCGGCCGCGGTGGTCGCAGCCCGGCCGACACCGTCGACAATGCCGCCTAAACCGTCCCGGATCCCTTTGATGAGCGGGTCGTCGGACTGGTCGAAACCATCCTTGTAATGCCGGGCGGCTTCGCTGAAGTCGTCGACGAATGATGCGCCCTCGTCGTCGGCTCGCCGCGGGTAATCCCCGGAGAGCACTTTGGCGTACCCGCCGGTGTCCACCCACTGGGTCAGTGCGGCGGCCCGCAATACCGAGAAGGGGTGCGTCTGGAGTTCCAGATTGAGCAGCTTGAGCACGCCGTCGCGCATGTCACCCGATTTCTCGTACTCCCGGGCCTGGGCCAGGAAGGCCTGCGAATCCAGCTTGTCCAGTCGGCTTCCACCCGCGAGCTTCATCTCCACCCGTATCGCGGTGTCGAGATCCTGGCAGCAGAGCAATCCGGCACGGTCCCCCGACAACTCCGACTTGCGTTGCCATTCGAGCAACGCGGCCACGATGGCACGCAATGCCCACCCGCCGATGGGCATGAAGCCGAACGAGTTGGCCACTCGCATCAGATGCATCATCATCGTGCGGTAGACCGCATGCCCGGACAGCGCGTGTCCGAGTTCGTGCCCGACTACGAACCGCATCTCGTCGTGCGTCATGAGGTCGTACAGGCCGGAAGTGATCACGATGAACGGCTGGCCCATTCCGATCGTGTAGGCGTTGGCCATCGGTGACTGGGTCACGAACAGCTCAGGACGTTCGGGCGCGTCCAAGACGTCCGCGCATTCTCCCAGCAGTGCGTCCAGGTCGGCGAACTGCCTGGGCCCCACCCGCGCACCGCTGGCCAGGTACAACAACCGATGTTGGCGCTCGCGCAGCATCCCGGAGAGCAGTTTGAGGATCTGATCGAAGCCCTTGAGCCGGCGCAGTGCCGACAGCGCGGTCCGGTCGGCGGGATGCTCCCAGGCACGTGAACTGATCTCCGGGAAAACCGCGCGTGCGGTGGCAGGTGTCTGAGACATGACGCTCCCCTCATTGACGCCCTCAGAATAAGGGGGAGGCGCTCACAACAATTTGCGGCAAAAGAGCCGCACGCGAGGGCGGCGCGTGCGGGTCCGACAGGATCTGGTCAGCAGCTGGGAATGTCGGGCGGAAATGTCAGGCGGGGGCGTCGGCGGTGGAGTACACGCCGAAGCTGACGTGACCCGAAAGGGTCGAACCACCGATCGCCGCAGCGCGCTGCCGGCCGATATAGGCGGGATGCCGGCGCATGGCCTCGTGGAGTTGACGTTCTCGGCGCTGCGCTGCCGTCCAGATGGGGTGGGACTGCAGATAAATTACGTTCGCCCCTGATTCACTCGCCACGATTGTCAACTCCTCCCCGACTTACTTCGCGAAAGCTGCAAACCGGGTGGTTTACAGCTCTGTTCCTAAGCATGCCCAGCAAAGCTGTGACCTAACCGTGTCTCAAGTTGAGAATTTGCCGTGAATTTGATACCGAACGATGACCGGCGCCACATACCCTCCGCAACGGCTCACGGAGCCAGCAGCGCGACGGCGCTGAACGGGCTGCGGCCGGGCCGCCGAGGATCCGGTTGTGGTAGCCAGGCGACGGAGCGCATCAACTTCGGCAAGCGATGAAATCGGCGGGCTGCGGAGAACAGAGATTCCGCGTCCACGACGCGCCAACCGAGATTCTCGAAAAACGCCACGCCGTTCGCCGGAGCGAATTTAAACGGTGCATTTTGTACCAGTCCGGCCATCTTCTTGTTCATCATCTTTTTGAGGCCCGGCCCCGCGAAATCGAGCATCCACCAGGCCACCTCCGGCCTTGCCAGGGCGGCTGAAAGCGCTGTGACATCGTTCTCGTCGAGATACATCAACAGTCCTTCGGTGAGCACCAGCGCCTTGGTGGCCCCATCGAGCGCCTTGTCGAAGAAGGCTTCGCGAGCAACTGGATCGGCCAGATCGACGGCCGTCCGAGTCAGCCGGCATCGAGGTCGCTCTTCGGCGAGAAGCTCAGTTTTCTCCGCGAGCAGTTCGGGCAGGTCGGCTTCCACCCAGGTGAGCTGCGTCGGCAGCGGCAACCGATACGGGCGGGTGTCGAGCCCGGCGGCCAGGTTCAGGACCCGGTCACAACCGTCGTCGATCGCCTGCAGAATCGCGTCGTCGATGATCTTGGTGCGTGCCACCAACCACCAGCCGTTGCGCGTCGAGCGCGGCACGTGGGCGACGATGGCGTGGCCTTGTTCGCCGGCGAGCCGTTCGGCAAGCGGGTCGCGAAACAGCGCGTCCGGGCGCGCGGACTCGGTGGCGCGGTGCAACGCCGTCCACCGCGCGGTATCCGAGACATGAGTGATGACGTGTTGCGTAGCGGCCATACGTGCGTTATAGCACCGGGTGCCGACAGGACGGGTTGGGCCATACCGCGCCGATCAGGGGTACCGTTCGCACATGGCCGACCGAAACCGCCGCTTTCTGCTGCGCGAACGCCCGATCGGACGCATCGGGCCCACCACCTTCGAACTACGTGAAGAGCCGATCCCGGAGATCGGTGACGGTCAGGCCCTGGTCCGGGTCGATTGGATCTCGCTGGACCCGACCAACCGCATGTGGATCACCGACGTGCCGACGTATCTCCCGCCGGTCGGAATCGGCGAGGTCATGCGCGCGGGCGGTCTCGGCGAGGTGGTCGCGTCCAAGAACTCGAACTACCCGGTGGGTCAGATCGTGCAGGGCCTGGTCGGCTGGCAGGAGTATGTGGTGGCCTCCGACCAGATGATGCTCATGCCGGTCGACGTCGCCGACGGCGTCTCGCCCAGCGCCTACATGGGTGCGCTCGGCATGACGGGACTGACGGCCTGGATCGGTATCCGGGATATCGGAAAGCCCAAACCGGGCGAGACGGTGGTGGTGTCGGCGGCGGCCGGCGCCGTCGGTTCGGTGGCCGGCCAGCTGGCCAAAGCTGACGGGGCGCGCGTCGTCGGGATTGCCGGTGGCCCCGAGAAGTGTGCGCTGCTGACCGAGCAACTGGGCTTCGACGCCGCTGTCGACCACAAGGCCGACGACTGGTACGCCCAACTGGTCGCGGCCACCCCGAACGGCATCGACGTCGACTTCGAGAACGTCGGCGGCGACATCATGGACGCGATCTTCGCCCGCCTGAATATCAAGGCGCGCGTGGCCCTGTGCGGTCTGATCTCCGGTTACAACGACGCCGACCCGCCGCCCGGGCCTCGCGCTTTCGCCAACCTACTAATTCAGCGCGTCACGCTGCAGGGTTTCATCGTTCTTGACCACTTCGGCCGTGCACCAGAGGCGATCAGTGAGATCGCCGGCTTGATCGGCGATGGCAAGCTGACACCGCTGGAGACGGTCGTCGAGGGTTTCGAGGAATTGCCGACGGCCATCAACATGCTGTTCGACGGTAAGAACGTCGGCAAGCTGATGGTGAAGATCACCTAAAGCGGGCCAATACGTGCGGTTGGCCGGGTGCGGCTGCCCGCTATCCCGGTGCTGCGTCGCTCAGATAGCCCTGGATGAATTCGTCCAGCGCCGGCGCCAGATCGGACACCGTCGACCCGTGCAGCTTCGCCAGCAGAATCAAGCCCTGGTAGTGCGCAAAGACGGCGCGGGCCAAGCGGTCGGGGTCGACGCCAGCACGTAGCGTCCCGTCGGCGGCGGCGTCTCGGCAGATGCCGGCCAGATAGCCTTCCAGGGCGGCCAGCCTGCCGGCGAGGTGAATGCGTACTGCTTCATCCGTGGTGGACAATTCCGCGGCAAGGTTGCCGAAAGGGCAGCCGACAAACCGGCCGAACTGGTTGTACAACCCGGCCTGGATACCGGCGATGGCTTCCGGAATGGCGGAGAGTCGCTCGGCGGGGCTGGTACCAGGCCGGCCGGCCAATCGCGCCTGGAACACCTCCAGATGGAGGTCGATGACCGCCTTCGCCAGCTCGGCTTTGGACGAAAAGTAGTGGTAGAAGCTGCCTTTGCGGACGTCTGCCACTGCGCAGAGTTCCTCGACACCGACGTTGTGATAGCTGCGCTCGAGGAACAGTCGTGCCGCGGTGGCCACGATGCGATTGCGAGCATCTGAGGTGCGGGGCATGATCGAATGTTATGCGGTAGTTGACTGGTCGGTCAAAGAACGGTTAGGTGGTGCTCGGCATCACGACGATTGGAGATCGCGGTAATGAGTTCGCCCACCCCCGAAGTTTTTCGCACTCCCGACTCTCGGTTCACCGACCTGCCGGGGTACGGCTTCGCGCCGAACTACCTCGAAGTCGATGGGCTGCGCATGCACTACCTAGACGAGGGCCCGCGCGAGGGCGCCCCGGTCGTGTGCTTCCACGGCGAACCCAGCTGGGCGTACCTGTATCGCAAAATGCTGCCCCCGCTGGTCGCGGCCGGCCACCGGGTGATCGTTCCCGACCTCGTCGGCTTCGGCCGCTCCGACAAACCGACCGACCGGCGTTGGTACACCTTCGATCGGCACAGCCGATCGATCGCCGGGGTTCTCGGTGCGCTGGATCTGCGCAATGCCACCGTCGTGGTCCAGGACTGGGGCGGTCCGATCGGTTTGCGATGGGCGACGGAGAACGCCGACCGGGTCGGCGCCCTGATGATCATGAACACCGGGCTGTTCACCGGCCATGTGTCCAAGGGGTTCATGGCGTGGCGCGACTTCGCGGAGAAGAACCCGGATCTCCCGGTGGGTTTCGTCATCCAGAGCGCCACCACGACGCAGCTGTCCGAGGACGTCGTCGCCGCCTACGAAGCGCCCTTCCCCACCACCGAGTCGAAGGCCGGTGCCGCCCAGTTCCCGCTGCTGGTCCCGATCACCGAGGACGCGCCGGGAGCTGAGCAGATGAAAGCAATCAGCGATCAGCTCTCCCGCTGGAGTAAGCCTGCGTTGATTGCCTTTTCGGATTCCGACCCCATCTTCCCTTACCCCAGGGCGGGACAGTTGTTCTGCGATCTGATCCCCACCTCCGGCGAGCAGGTGCGGATAGAGGGCGCGGCGCACTTCCTGCAGGAGGACCGCGGCGAGCAACTTGCGGAGGTCCTGCTCGAACGACTCGCGGGTGACAACGCGCGAGTCTGAAGCACCGTCACGACCGAGACCTTGGGCCTAGTCGGCGGCGGCCGACCCATGTGCGTCGATAGCCGTTGTGTGTCAATGCGTTTCACATTTGCTACGGCTTATCGCGTGGACCGATGGTGGGAATTGCCGGACTCATCGACTAACGTGCCATCATGTTTCGCATGACGGTCCAGGACGTGTTCGTGATCCGCGGCCGCGGTGCGGTGGCAACTGGCCGAGTGGAATACGGGCAGCTGAGCGTCGGTGATCAAGTACGGATCAACGACGGACCGCCGGTACGGGTCGATGCCATCGAAGCCTTCCGCAAGAAGCTGGACACGGCCGGTGCCGGCGAGAACATCGGGATCCTGTTTCATAAACTCGCCAAAAGCGATCTGGCCGCCGGCGACGTGATCACTTCGGGCGGCGCCTATCTGGCCTGACGGGCAAACAGGAACGGCCGCAACGTTATTCGGTGCTGATCGATGTATTGCTGACACGCCTTCGGGCCCCGTGTCGACGGTTTCGGCCGCGAAATGCCGCCAGCTCGGATTTGCAGACTCTAGAGTCATCGCCATGGTGCGTGGCGATGTCCGTTGAGGAGCAGGACGCGGGCGCCGTTCATCATTTGCACCGCGACCTGTCCAACCGCCAGATCCAACTGATCGCGATCGGCGGCGCGATCGGTACCGGCCTGTTCATGGGGTCGGGGCGGACGATCACCCAAGCGGGGCCAGCGGTCGTCGTGGTCTACGCGGTCATCGGGTTCTTCGTCTTTTTCGTGCTGCGCGCGATGGGCGAATTGCTGCTGTCGAACTTGAACTACAAGTCGTTCGTCGACTTTGCGGCCGACCTGCTGGGACCCGCGGCGGGTTTCTTCGTCGGGTGGTCTTACTGGTTCGCCTGGATCGTCACCGGGCTTGCGGAGGTAGTGGCTATCGTCGGCTACTCCAAGTTCTGGTGGCCGGCCATCCCAGACTGGTTTCCCGCTCTCGTGACGGTGACCTTGGTGTTGGTCATAAATCTGTTCAGCGTGCGCAACTTCGGCGAGATCGAGTTCTGGTTCGCGCTGATCAAGATCGTCGCGATCTTGGGCTTGATTGTGGTTGGAGCGGTTCTGGTGGCGACCGGTTTCGTCTCGCCCCGCGGCGACCGCGCAACGCTGGAGAATCTGTGGAACGACGGCGGGTTCTTCGCGACGGGTTTCATGGGTGTGGTCGGTGGCGTCCAGATCGCATTCTTCGCCTTCGTCGGTGTCGAACTGGTCGGCACCGCGGCAGCTGAGACCGCCGATCCGCGCCGGACTCTCCCCCGCGCCATCAACGCCGTCCCATTGCGGGTGGCAATTTTCTATATCGGCGCGCTGCTGGCGATACTGGCCGTCGTGCCGTGGCGGCTCTTCGCAAGCGGCGAGTCCCCGTTCGTAACGATGTTCGCCTTGGCCGGACTGGGTGCGGCCGCTTCACTGGTGAACTTCGTAGTGATCACCTCCGCGGCCTCGTCGGCGAATTCCGGGGTGTTCTCCACCGGTCGAATGATCTTCGGTTTGGCCGACGAGGGCAGCGCCCCTTCGGTGTTTCGCCGACTCAACCGCGGCGGTGTGCCGGGGTGGGCCGTGCTGTTGACCGCGCCGTTGCTGCTGTTGTCGATTCCCCTGCTGTACGCGGGTGGTTCGGTGATCGACGTCTTCACGGTCATCACGACGGTGGCGTCGCTGTTGTTCATGTTCGTGTGGGCAATGATTGTGGTCAGCTACCTGGTTTACCGTCGTCGGCATCCGCGGCGCCACTCCGCCTCGATGTACAAAATGCCGGGTGGCCTGGCGATGTGCTGGGCAATCCTCGTCTTCTTCATCATGGTGATCTGGACACTGTCAACCGATCGGCAAACAACAGTCGCACTGGCCTGGTTTCCCGCGTGGTTCCTGTTGCTGGGAGCCGGTTGGCTGGTGGTGCGGCGCCGCCCCGGCAACGCCGAGCGATATCGGATGTTCCAAGCTGAGATGAACCACCCACAGATCGGAGTACCCAAGCATGGTTAATCGCCCCGAGGTTCCGGGAAACGCCGAGATCATCGATGAATTTCGGGCGAACGGCGGCAAGGTCGGAGGCCCTTTCGAAGGGGCCACGCTGTTACTGCTGCACAGCACCGGCGCCAAGTCCGGCAAGGAGCGCGTCAACCCGGTGATGACATTTGATATCGACGGCAAACTGCTGATCGTCGGTTCGTATGCCGGCGCCGACGTCGACCCCGCGTGGTTGCACAACCTACGTGCTCACCCCGAGGCGCACATCGAGATCGGCACCGAGGCCTACGACGTGCGTGCCCGCGAGCTGCCGATTGACGAGCGCGACGCCGTATACCCGCGAATTGTGGAGCAGGCGCCGGGCTTCGGCGGGTACCAGTCCAAAACCGACCGGCTCATTCCGGTCATCGAACTACAACGTCGTTGAGTTTCTTGGGATCGGTAGCCTTCCCGCACCTTTCTACTGGGTGCAACGACGACGCCACCAAGGCGACGCGCCACGAAAGGAAGACTGCAGATGAACATCGTCCCCGCCAGCGTCCAGGCTCAGATCAACCGGGTCGACCGGCAGTGGAGCCTGTGGATCGGGATCAGCCTCGCCCTGCTGGCTGCCGGCTCCGCGTTCCGGGTGTTCTGGATGCTCTACATCTCCATGGCGTTCGGCATGTTCGCGGGTCCGATCATCGTTCACGTCGTTTTCTCGCTCGCGATCGGCGCCGCCGCAGCCGTAGGAGCG
Organism: Mycobacterium sp. NGS49; assembly: GCF_059812565.1. Lineage (NCBI taxonomy): Bacteria > Bacillati > Actinomycetota > Actinomycetes > Mycobacteriales > Mycobacteriaceae > Mycobacterium > Mycobacterium sp. NGS49. The sequence goes on from NZ_JCALCX010000037.1 coordinate 40,390, forward strand.
ACCGGATTCCTGACCCGCTACCACAAAGACACCGAATCCGAACGAGTGTGAGCCGCTAGAGCAACCGAATGGCCCCGAACAATCGGGGCCATTCGTGGTTGCGTGCGGGATCAGCGACTGGAGATCCGCTGCAGCGTGTTGTCGAACAGTTTGTCCAAGGGCTGTTGATGGCCCGTACTCGCCGTGCCGGTCAGCACTACCCCCCTGGTGCGTGCGTAAGAGTAGTAGTCGGTCCGCGTCTCGTCCGTCGGGCCCGACCCGATGGTGGTGGTGACTGAGTACCGAAAACGTTGCGGCCCAGTCCCGTTGCGCGAGTCCTCAAGAATGTGAACGGTATAGTTGCCGGCGGCCGCACTGCTGAACTGCAGGCAACGGGACACCTGACCGGTGAACGCCTCGAAGCCGGCCGGTTCGAACTCTCGCCCGACCATCAGACGAATATCCCTGCGCGCCGCGAGATCTGCCGAATCGGACAGATCGTGGCCGAACACCTCGGCTGCGTCGAAGGCGCCGGTGGAAGCCACTCCAATCACGGCGAAGCATTCGACGGGTGTGATGCCCAGGCCCTCGTCGTTCACGTGATACCGGAAATACCCGAACGTGTCCGAGAGCTCCTTGATGTCGCTGACCGTCCACGAGGGCGGGAAGTCGTTCTGGCCGGGCAACAGTTGTGCCAACTGCTGGTCCGTCAACGCGGCGAGGTGTGGAGCCGGCGCACCCGACTCATGTTCGTGCGCTGACGGTCTGAACACGTTGGTCGCGGTGATGAGTACCGCGGTCGCCGCGATCACCCACAGCACGAGCGCGACCAGCCATGGAGCTCGGCATCTCATAGTGAGTGCAGCTTTCGCAGTGTTTGGGCGGCAACGCTTTTAACCTGCTGCAGTTCGGCGCCCTCCAGGTAGATGGTGCACTCCAGCAGAACGCCGCGCACCGCGTAGTACTCGACGTGATAACTGGAGGCCGGGTCGCGTCCGGTGACCGGCGTGAACTTGCGGGTGACGACGACGGCGGCGTCTGCGCCGTCAGCCGAACGTGATTCCACCGATGTCGCCACTTCGCGGCGATTCTTGACCTCGCCGTCGAGAAAGTGATTGGTGACCCGGTATGAGCCACAGCGACCGATCCAGTTGAGGTAGTGGGTGATTTGAGCCGGACCGTCGGGCACAACCCAGATCGCAAACCGGGCGTTGGGGCCATGTTCGTGGGATTCCCCGGTAGCCGCGGCGTCCGCGGGCGGCGCGTCCTGGACGAACAATTGGGCGTAGCGGTCGACGTGGACGAACGCGGCCAGGGCGGCACCGGAGTGGTCGAGGAGGTGCGGGATTGTTCCGCAGTCCACCGGGGCATACTCGGCGGCGGCCGCGGTTGACACGGTTGGAGTCGGCGAGGGTGCCGCGGTCGAGGGCGCGCGCTGCAACCGACCCGTCAGCGAATAACCCCAATCCTGCGGGAAGTCGACGCTGGTAGGGAGGGCGGTGGCCAGTGCCCAGTTCGTCCGCGAGGCCAGGCTGCTGTCGTGCGGTGCCCGCACCAGCAGGACCGCTCCGCAGATACCCAGGACGACGACGGCGGCGACGCCGACCACCTGCGGCCAGGGCCGGTCGCGCGCAGCCCGTTTCACGGTGACGGCCTCCATGCGCTCTCCTCCCGCGGTCTGGGCTGCGCGGCGTCCGCACTGCCGCCGGGAATGCCGGCGTAACACTAACGCGGCGACGACGCGGAGAAGCCGATCGACACAGCTCGCGGCCGAGAATTCAGCCGGCACCAGTCTTACCCGACGCAGATCAGCCACCGCGCTGCGGCGGTACGGCCTTCTAGCGGTGCCAGCCGTCGGCACGGCGAATAGTGTTGCGCCGCAACTGAAACTGCGCCAGTTTAGCTACTTACGCGTTGACCAGCTCCGGGTGGAAGCGGGCCGCCATCCGGCGTAGTCCGTCCTGCCAGTCGACCGTGCCGGGGGCGCCGATGAGCTCGTGAAGCCGGCTCACATCGACGGGGTTGCCACGCAGCGCCAGGGGGCTCTCCTGGAACACCGGCTCCCGGCCGATCAATGCGCCCAGGTAAGCACACCATTGCTGGATACTGACGATCTGGTCACCGGCCCAATTGACCGTGGTCGCCGGAACCGAGGCCGCAGCAAGCAGTTTCGGGATGGTCGCGATGATGTCGTCCTGGTGGATCGGGTTGTAGCGGGCCGGTTCACCGGGCGGCACCGGAATTGGGATACCACCCAGGATCATCTCCATGTGATAGAACATCCATCCCCCGTTGTCTCCGTAGGGAACGTTCAATCGGGCGATCGTGGTCGGGAGCCCAAGGACGCGCGACATCGACCGGGCGACGGCCTCCCCCGCGATCTTGGAGATCGAATACGTGGGGAACAACGGCTTGTGGTTGTCGCCCAGCGCGGCGCGTTCGGTGCGCACTTCGTCACCCGGCGGGTCGTAGACGGCCGTCGACGAGCAGTGCAGAAAGGCTTGCGCGCCGCGGCAGTGCGCCATCAGGAGTCCGACAGCGTCCGCGTTGGCGCTCAGATCCTGGTCCCATTTGCCGCTCTTGGCCACCGCAAAATTGAGGACATGGTCGAAATCCGACGGGAGGTCGGCGAAGTCGCCGGAGGCGAGATTGACCGTCTCGCATCGCACACCCGCCTGTTCGAGGGCGGCACGCGCGGTGGCGTCGGTGAATCTGGCGATGCCCCAGACTTCGTTGTCGGCAGCCAGGGCGGTGGCCACCGGGGTGGCGACTTGGCCGGTCACTCCGGTGATCAGGATCTTCGAGTCGCGCATTCGCAGATGGTAGCTGTGGCCGGCCGGTCCGGGCCCCGCCGTACGAGGTCGATGGTTTTGCGCATTGTGCTCACTGGGCGTGGTAGGGTCCCTGCATGCCCACCAGGGGTCGCATCGACTTGCGGCTCGCCAGCCGGATACTGCTGCTGCAACTGGTCTTGATCACCCTGACGTTGATCGTGGCGTTCGGGCTGTTCGTTGAGTTCAATCGCCATCGACTTGATCTGCAATACGGCGTGCACGCAATGGATATCGCCCGCGTCGTGGCCTCGTCGCCGACCGTGCTGAACAACATCGGACGCTACGAAGACCTGCCCGCGAGTCCGACGGAAACTGCGCCTGCCCAACTGCGCAACGAACTGGCGACCGGACCGCTTCAATCGGTGGCGACGCGGGTGGAACAGCGAACTCACGTGTTGTTCGTCGTCATCACCAACGACCAGGGCATCAGGCTTGCCCATCCCCGCCGCGACGAACTCGGCCTGCGGGTCAGCACCGATCCTTCGACAGCCCTGCGCGGGCAGGAAGAGGTGATCCATGAGTCCGGCAGCCTGGGTCGGTCGATCGTTGCCAAGGTGCCGTTGGTGGAACCGGGGACAAATCGGGTGCTGGGCATGGTCAGCGTCGGCATTTCCACCAAGGAGTTCGACGAACAGTTCTCCAAAAACTTGCGGGTCCTGGCTCCGTTGGGCGGAGCCGCCCTGCTGATCGGTGTGGTGGGCTCGATTGCGCTGGCGCGGCGGTGGCGAGGGTTGACCCTGGGTCTACGTCCTGCCGAGATGGCCGAATTGGTGCGCACCCAGGCGGCGGTGTTGCACGGCATCGGAGAGGGCGTGCTGGCGGCAGACGAGACCGGCAGCATCACTTTCGTCAACGACGAAGGGTGCCGGCTGTTGGAGATCGGCACCGAACTGGGCGGCCAAATCGACGAAATCGGTTTGACACCGCGCATTCTCGACGTGTTCAAGTCGGCTGACGCGGCGCCCGCCCTGGCAACGGTCGGGCAGCGCATCGTCGTGGTCTCGGCGCGCCGAGTGCAGCGCGATGGTCGTCAACTGGGCACCGTCTTGGTGGTGCGTGACCGTACCGATGTCGAGTCACTGACGCGGCAACTCGATGCAGTGCAGGTGATGAGCACCGCGCTGCGCGCTCAGCGCCACGAGTTCGCCAACCGGCTGCATCTGCTGAACGGGCTCTTGCACACCGGGCACGTCGAGGACGGGTTGGCCTACCTGGAGGAACTGCTCGGCTCCGGCCCGCTCGGTTCCGCGCTGCCCGGAATCGAATCCATCCGCGACAACCACCTGCAAGCGTTCCTGGGGGCCAAGGCAGCGGCCGCCCGCGAGGCCGGCGTCACGCTCCAGATCGGTGAGAACACCTGGGTGTCTGGCAGATTGGAACTCCCGGTGGATGTCACTACCGTGGTGGGCAATCTGATCGACAACGCGATCGACGCCGCCCGCTCCGGTGCGAATCCCGCCAAAGAGGTGGAAATCGAACTACTGCAAGAGGGTTCGACGCTCCATGTCACCGTAGCCGACAGCGGTGACGGCGTCGCGCCCGATTTCGTCGAGCAGCTTTTCAACGAGGGCACCACAACCAAGCCCGATTCCGGGATACCGGGCGGGCGTGGTATCGGACTTGCCTTGTCGCGCCAGATCAGCCGTGCCCTGGGCGGTGAGCTGCGGCTGGCCAGTGCGGGCAATCCGGGTGCACGGCAGGGGCCGGTGGGGGCTGAGTTCATCGCGCGACTGCCCGGTGTGATGGCTGAGGAGGAGCAATGGGCGGAGCAGACCTGACTGTGCTGGTGGTCGACGACGACTTCCGCGTCGCCAATATGCACGCGGGCGTCGTCGACGCGATGCCGGGTTTCACGGTGGCCGCGACCGCCAATACCGTGGCGGCCGCGCGCCAGGCCGCCCCGGTCGACCTGGCACTGGTCGATGTATACCTGCCGGACGGTTCCGGCATCGACTTCGTCCGCGAATTACGCACTGACGCAATGGTTCTCACGGCGGCCACCGAAGCCGACACCGTCCGAGCCGCAATGGCGGCGGGGGCGGTGAGCTACCTCGTCAAGCCGTTCGCCACTACCGAACTGGCGGCGCGATTGTCAGGTTATTCGCGCTACCGGAAGATCCTGTCCAGCCCGAATCTCAGCGCAGCCGACGTGGACTCGGCGCTGGACGCGCTGCGTCCCAGGGTCGTGCCGGTGCAGTCCCCCACCACAGTGGCTTCGCCGACCAAAAAGCTTGTGCTACAGGCACTGCATTCCGCCGAGTCGCCGATGTCGGCGGCGGAGGTGTCCGCGGCGATCGGCATCTCCCGGGCGACGGCCCAGCGGTATCTGGCGGCGTTGGCGACCACGGGCGAGGTCAGCGTCGGGCTGCGGTACGGAACAACCGGGCGGCCGGAGCAAGAATTCGCCGCCACGAATCCCGCGGCGCGGTCACGGCGCTGAATTCGCGGTCCGGCGAACGGCTCGGTTCGACCGCACCGCTGGCCACCAGTTCGCCCGTCCGATCATGGCCGCCACCGCGGGCACGGTGATGGTGCGCACCACGAAGGTGTCGATCAACAATCCCATGCCGATGACGAAGCCGGTCTGAACCATGATCGAGATGCTGCCGAACATCAGGCCGAACATCGAAGCGGCGAAGATGATGCCGGCTGAGGTGATGACGCCCCCCGTGGATCGAACGGCACGAATGATTCCCGAGCGGACGCCGGATCTGGACTCCTCCTTTATCCGCGTGATCAGCAGCAGATTGTAGTCGGCGCCGACCGCCACCAACATGATGAATGCGATCGCCGGCACGTTCCAGTAGAGGGCCTGATGGCAGACGAACTGGAAGAACAGTACGCCCAGCCCGACCGCGGAAAGGTACGAAATCACGACGGAAGCAATGAGATACAGCGGAGCCACAACCGACCGCAACACCGCGACCAGGATCAGGAAGACCACCAGCAGGGTCACTATGACAACCAGCCGGATATCGCTGTCGTAGAAGCTGCGTGTCGTGTTGTACATCGCGGTGGTGCCCGCCACCGATATCGACGCATCCGCCAGCGAACCCTGCTGTTCACCGCGCGCCGCGTTGAGAATCGCCGTGTCCTGATTCATCGCGGACGCGCTGAACGGCGCGAACGTGGTTTCGACGAGATAGCGCACCGAATGACCGTCGCGTGAGATGAACATGGCGGCGGCATTCTTGAAGTCATTGGAATCCAGCACCTGTGGCGGGATGTACATCCCGGCCATGGAGGGTTGTGCGGCGTCACGCTTCATCGACAGCAACAGATCGGCGGCCTTGGTCATGCCAAGCCCCATCTGCCTGGTCTGATCGACCAGCGTGTGCACTCCTTGAGCAAGTCGCCGGCTGCCGACAGCCAGTGAGTTGGCCCCTTCTTGCAGGTGGGCGATGTTGCGCTGAACGCCCGCGGGGCCGGATGCCGACGTGAGGACACAAGCCAGACGACTTATCGCAGACTGCAATTGCCGCACGACAGCAGCGGTCTGGCTGGTGAGCACACCGCTGTTGCGGGCGCCGACGAGCTGTCGGAGCTGCTGACGCCCGCTGCGGCAGCTGGCATCAGCATCGCACTGAGCGCTGTTGTCCAGGGCATCGAGCATCGGACTGGCGGCATCCATGACCCCGGTCAGCGGGCCGACCCCGGCGTCGGTGAACTGGCGCAAGGTCTTGAGCAGCCCCGCGGCGACTTCCAGCTGCTGTTGCGCCTGGGTCAGCGTGGCCGACAATGCGGTCAACGAGCCTTCGGCGCCGGTGACCTGATCGCGAACCTGCGCCAGGTTCCTCGCGAGTTCGTCGGCTCCGCTGGTCAGCGCGTCGAGATCGGTATTCCGGTCGGTGATCTGGGTGGAGACGGCCTGCAGTCTGTCGCCAACCTCCCCGGCCTGGAAGCTCAGCGCTGCTTGAGTGAGCGGCTTGCCGGCGGGCCGGGTGATGCCACGCACCGCAGCGATATCGGGAAGCGCAGCCACCCGTTGCGCCATCTGCTCCAGATCGGCGAGTGCTTGCGGGTTGCGCAGGTCATGCGGCGAACGCACATAAACGTATTGCGGCAGTAGTGCACTCGCGCCGAAGTGGCGCTCCATAGCCGAGAAGCCGAGGTTGCTCTCCGCCGATGCCGGCAGTTGGGTACGGTCGTCGAAGGTCGGGTGCAGCAGCGCGGCGCAGCCGGCCAAGGCGATCAGTATCGAAAGGCTCACCAGCAGATGGGCTTTCGGACGCCGCACGATGCGCACCGCCGAGCGTCGCCATACTCGGTCGGTCAGTGGTCGCAGCGGCGCCACCCACCCCCGTCGGCCGGCCAGCACAAGGACGGCCGGCAGTAGTGTGACAGCGGCGCCGAAGGACACCGCGATGGACACGGCAAGGGCCGGGCCGACACAGGTGAAAGCGGGCAGGCGGGTGAAGACCATCGAGAAGAAGGTGGCGGCGACGGTTGCCGCCGATGCCGCGATGACCTTGCCGATCGAGTTCAACGCGGTGCACACGGCAAGGTCTGAGTCCATGCCAGACCGAAGGTGCTCGTGGTAGCGGCTGATCAGAAATACCGCGTAATCGGTTCCGGCGCCTGCGATCACCGCCGTCATCATGACCACTGTCAGCGCTGAAACGCCCAGCCCGAGCTGGGTCAGCGCTGAGACAACCCGCTGGGCGGAGGCCACCGAGATGCCGATGGTGACCAGGGGCAGCAGCACCGTGACGGGACGCCGGTAGATCACCAGCAGGATGCCCAGCACCAGCAACGCGGTGGCGATCTCGATCAGGTGCATGTCGTGCTCGGTGGTGATCGACAGGTCGCCGAGGACGGCAGGCTGCCCGGTCACGTCGGCCCGCACCGCGGAACCGGCTGTGGTCTGCTTGGCGATTCGGCTGATCCGTTGGTAGGCCTGCGAGGACTCCGGTGACCCAGGGGGCGTACGCAGCGTGACGGCCATGAAGAATGCCTTGTGGTCGGGGCTGACCATGACCGGGCGCAGCGCCGGTGAACTGAAAATGTCCTGCGCCGTGGTGATGTCGGTGGTGTCATCGCGCAGCTTGGCGGCTAGCTTGCGGTAGACGGCATCGTCGGCCGGTTGCAGGCCCCGCTCGTCGGTCAGCACGACCACCAGAGTGTTCTCGGCGGATTCGCCGAAGTCTTTGGCCATCTGCTCGGCTGCCGCCATCGCGTTGGGCGGCAGTGGTTGTACCGTGCGGCTTTCCACTACTTGGCTCAACGGCGGGAACGCCACCATGAGCACGGTGAGCGCGGCGATCCAGGCGCCGACCACCAGCCACGGCGCGCGCACCACCCCGCGACCCAGCACCGCGAACGCGCCACAGCCCCAGGTTCGCATGTCACGCGGCCTCGTCGAGCGGGTCCGGGTTCGGCCAGCCGGCACCGGCGGTCAGTTCGAACTCCCGCAGTGTGCTCGAAATGTGCTGTTCCAGCAGGGCATTGGTATTGGGTCCGCCGGGCTGATAGGCAAGGACGGAGATGAACAGGCGACCGTCCAGTCGGCCGGAAGCAAGCGCCAGCCGTCCGCCGGTGTTGTGCATCATCGACGTCGTCACCCCGGGAAACAGTGACATCATCGCGAAGCAGTCCGACGGCGTGCCGTCCGCGCGGGCAACCGCGGGGTCGATCGCGCCGACGTTGGACGCGACGACGGTGCTCGGGGTACCGGCAGCGACTCCGACCAGTCGTTTGACCAGTCGCTTCGGCAGGAACGGAACCAGCGGCATGAGCGCCCACCGCTCGTTGGGGACCTCGTCGTGCCGGATCAGGGCCTGCTTGATGGTCGCCCGGATCTCGCGCAGGTCGGTTGGATCGGGTACCTGCCGCACGGTGATGTCGGCGTTAGTCACCGCATTTGCGCGCGTGTCACCTGGAATGCGTTCGTTGACGGGCATCGCCAGCACCAGCGAGCCGTCGGCGGCGACCCGTCCCACCCGCTGCGCGAGGCGGGCCGCCACCGCGGCGAACAGCGCGTTGCTGGTGCCGCCGATGGCGTGCGCGCGGGCGTCCCACTCGTCGGCATCGACAAAGACCGTCGTCATCGGCATCGCGACGGGTTTGTCCGGCTGGGTGAGCGGGCCCGTCGCGGACGCGGCAACGCCGCGGTCCCGCCAGGCCAGCCGTGCCACCGCAACGACGGCGCGGCCGGCAGCGGGAAGGTCACGCACCGTTTGCCGAATGTCGGCGAGCAGCACCCGAGTGCGTCGGCGCGACCGGGCGGCGGGCCAGCCGATCGTGCCGTCATTGCCGGTTGCGGCCGCCGTCAGCGCTTCACACAGCCCGAGGCCGTCCGCCAGGCAATGCGACAGCACCAGACTCACACCTGCGCCACCTTCGGAGAACGGCAGTACGGCGAGATGCCACGGGGGCCCAAGCTCGGCGTCCAGTGGGGTGTTGGCCTGTTCGGTGAGCCACGCGTCGAACTCTGCCCGGGGGCGTGCGGAAGTGGCGATCTCGATGTCGGAGAAGCGTTGCGGGGAGACCCAGCGGTGGCGGCCGAACGGCAACGGTGAGCGCTCGATGCAGCGGCGCAGACGTCCCTGCTGCAGGTGGTGGTGGAAGGTTCGCAGGCCCTCGAGGTCGATCGCGCGGTGGTAGACCCAGGCGCACTGCAGCAGGCCGGTGGCTCCGGTGGCCCGTTCACCGAGGAACATGGCTTGGTCGGCGAGATCGATCACATTGTCGGTGCCATTGTCGGTGCCCTTGTCGGTGCCCTTGTCGCTGCAATCGTGCAACGGCGAGCGCCATTTTCGGCTCCGGGCGAATGGGGTCATTGTGGTATTCCTTTTCTCGAGTATGGCGTTACCGGCTGATCCAGGGATTCGACATCGGAAGGGCGCTGAGAACTAACGATTCAGCTGCCGACCGGTCGGTGTCGGCATAGGTCTGCGCAATCTGCGTGAAAGCCACGCCGGCCCGGATCAGTTCTTCCTGCGCGGCTCGGTTCAACTCCAGCATCGATTCAGCTTCTTGCTGGAAAGCCGTCACAGCCTGCATCGATACCTCGTCGGCGCCCGCAGGCGGCAGACCGGTGATGGCGATTTGTGCGTGGTCGCCGGCCTGGAGGCTGCTTAGGCCGATCTGGACCACCTGGCCCCCGATGTCACCGACGACCGGGTGAAATGTCATTGGTTGCATGCGTCTACTCCTCGTCTGTGCTGTGCCGAATTTCCCCCGCGATGCGAAAATCGGTGGGCACTGCTGTCCGCCGAGAACTCGGGTTATTCCGGAGTTCTTCGGGATACAAACCGCGTTATTTGTTGAGATTGAACCTAGGGCGCGGTTGCGGACGTGTCGCGCTTGTGGGCGATAGTCGGAGTAAGCGACGATTTCTCACTTTTGCGCATTGTGCTCACCGTCGGTGTGGCGGCGGCAGAAAGTGCTTCGGGACGCCCCTCGGGGACCTTAGAATTGAGTTGTTGTCCAGCGTGATCGGACCGGCGCATTTTGCAGCGGTCGTCGCGCACGAACACACAGGAGCAGCAGGCAGATGGCAATGGATTCCATGTACCACGATCCGGCCGCCGGTGACATCGGTTCGCAGTTGGTCGACATCGGTAGCCAGGGCATCAGCGCCGGCTCGACGGCGGCTATGTCGGTGTTGACCGGGCTGATACCTGCCGGCGGTGAAGAGGTCTCGATGCAGGCGGTGATGGCGTTCGCGCAAGAGGCTGCCACCATGCTGGCGTCCAACACCGCGGCTCAAGAAGAATTGATGCGGGCCGGCACCGCGTTGACCGACATTGCCCGCATGTACAACGAATCCGACGACGCGGCCGCCGGGGCGTTGGCCTTCAGCTCCGGCGCGATGTCCCGCTTCGGATCGGCGGCCGGTTCCAGCGGCGGTGGCGGGCTGGGTGCCGCGGCGTTGCAGAGCGACCTTGCCGGGGCGGCGCGCAATCCCCTGGTAGCAGGTCTGGCCACTGAGGCGACGTCGCCGTCGATGACCTCCGCGGCCGCCAACGCCGGCTCCTCAGCGATGAGCGGTGCGGCCCCGCTGGGTAGCGGCATGAGCGGCGCGGGGAGTTCTGGCGGCGCTTCCAAGGCGAGTCTGGCATCGGCCTCTGCCCCTGATGACCAAGACGACCGCCAGCACGACCGCGAGGACGAACAGCAGCTCGGCGAGCAGTTGCTCTGACACGACGCGTCACGCATTCGCGACGTAGCCCCGTCCGGTCTCATACGCTAACGCGTGAAACTCGACGTGAAGGAGCGCTGTTGTGACCGAAGAGCCTGAGATGGCCACCATCCTGCGGCAGATGAAGGTTCCCGAGCGGATGAAGGGCAGCCAGGCCTTGCGAGACTTCCTGCTCATCTACGTCGACGACGAAGAGTCGATTGCCGCCAACCCGGAACGACTCAAGCAGCTGAACGGGTTGATGATCCTTTCGCAGCTCGAAGTCATCAACGCTCTGGGAGCGTTGGAGGAGAGTGCCCAGAACTACAGCAGGACAACCCGTCGCCGCCGCTGGTTCTGAGCCCAGAGTGCGGTGGATCGTCGACGGGATGAACGTCATCGGGAGTCGCCCGGACGGCTGGTGGAAGGATCGTCAGCGTGCCATGGCCGCGTTGGTGGACAGGCTTGACGAGTGGGCCAAGCCCCACCACGAGGTCGTCACGGTGGTGTTTGAGCGTCCGCCGTCGACTCCGATCCGCTCGTCGGTGATCGAGGTGACGTATGCGCCCAGGGCAGCGGCGAATTCGGCCGACGACGAGATTGTGCGACTGGTGCAGGCAGACCAACAGCCCGGTGAAGTTCGGGTGGTGACATCGGACAGGGCGCTGACCGAGCGAGTCCGGCTCCTCGGCGCGTCGGTGTCCCGGGCCGAGGGCTTCCGTGACCTGATCGACCCCCGCGACGCCAAACCCGGAGCGCCGCATGCCAACTGATACGGCAACCCCGACCGGCACGAACCGACTCTGCGCTCTCGCAGGCATCGACATCCCGATCGTCCAGGCGCCGATGACCTACATCGCCGGTGCGCAACTGGCCGCGGCGGTATCGAATGCCGGCGCGCTGGGCATCATCGAAACCACGTCGGAGCAGGGCCGCGCCGATCTGCAGCGCGTACACGAGATCACCGACCGGCCCGTCGGGGCCAACATCGCGCTGCTGTTCAACCGCGACCCGGCCGTTGTAGACCTGTTGGTCGCCAACAATATTCGCTTCGCAACCACCTCGGCCGGTGACCCGTCGCTGTTCACCGCCCGACTGCATGACGCCGGCATCACCGTGTTTCACGTGGTCGGCACGCTGGCGGCGGCGAGGAAGGCCGTCGACGCCGGCGTGGACGGCCTGGTGGTGGAAGGCGTTGAGGGAGGCGGCTTCAAGAACCGCTTCGGCGCTTCGACGATGGTGCTGCTGCCTCTGGTGGCGGCCCATGTCGATGTGCCGATCGTGGCGGCCGGTGGCATCTGTGACGCTCGATCCATGGCGGCTGCGTTGGTGCTGGGCGCCGACGGCGTGCAGATGGGCACCCGACTACTGGCCTCGGCGGACGCGCCCGTGCACCGCAATCTCAAGCAGGCAGTGGTCAGCGCCGACGAGACTTCGACCGTGCTACTCCCCCTGGACGGCCGGCGAATGATGCGCGTGATCCGGACTCCCGCCGCTGAGAAGCTGGATGCTACAGCGTCTTTCGAAGAGGGCGGTGCCGCGTTGCAGCGGGTGCAGCGGCTCTACTTCGACGGCGATATGGACGCCAGTGTCGCCAATACCGGTCAGGTCGCCGGCCGTATCGATGATCTGCCGCCGGCTGCCGACATCATCGCCCGGACGTGGACGGGGTGTCGTCAGGTACTGGCTGCCACCGCCGACCGACTGGCTAGCTCGGCCGGGACTTGACGTCGTACAGGACGGTCTCACCATCGACCTTGGTGATCTTATGTGCGCGGTGTACGGCTTGCCTTCGGGTCCGGTGAAGTGACAGTTGAACTCGGCGCCGACTTTGGCTTCTACTCCCGGCGGGCATTTGACGTCCGTTGGCCGGAAACCCGTTTGCCTGGCGACGACGTCGATGACGGACTTTGTGGCTCCTTCGGGCCGTACTGTCGACTTGCTGCTGCATCCCGGCACGGACACTGCCACCAATCCAACGACGACGCCCGCGGCCACGCGGGTACCGGCGCTTGTTATTCGATGAGCGTAACCGGGATTCCGGTCAGTCGGGTTCGTCTCCATTTTCGTCGTCCTCGGGTGCGAACAGTTTCTCCGGGTGGTGGAAGGTGTTGATGCGGGGTTGGCCGTGGTCCAGG
>NZ_JCALCX010000038.1:0-43530 GCF_059812565.1 Mycobacterium sp. NGS49
GCGAACCGAGCTGGCTGCGTTCGCGGGGTGGCTGATCTACGTCGCCTTTCGCACAGCCCGCGCACGAAGCGACCGCGGCCCGTGAGCCGGGGCGCCCACGTCGAGGCCGGCGGATATCGGGTGCACACCCTCATCGACGGACACAGCGGCCCGATCGTGGTGTTGTGCAGCGGCCTCGGCGGCCGGGCTCTGCACTGGAGCGACACCGTCGCCGACCTGGCCGGCGACCATACGGTGGTGCGATTCGATCGGCCCGGCACGTCGGTGACGCGCAGACCGGGCCGCCGCACGGTTCGGGGTGAGGCGAAGCGGATCGCCGCCGTCCTGGATGCCGTACCGGGTGCGAATCAGGCTGTGGTGGTGGGACATTCGATCGGCGGTTTCTACGCCGAAGCGTTCACTCGCCTGTACCCGCAGCGTACCCGCGCCCTGCTGTTGCTGGATTCCAGCATCGCCGCCGATCACCGCCGGCTTGCGTTGCCGTTACGCGCCAAGCTCACGGCCGCCCAGGCAGCCGCGCGGTTGCTGCACGCCCTGCGCCTGGGTGCCCCGCTGGGCCGCGCCGGCCTCACGCTGGCGCAACGACGACGCCCCGGTGGACTGGACGGGCAGATGCGCGCGCAAATATGCACTGCCGCAACTGAGCCCGAATTTCTGACCGCGCTGTTCACCGAATATGTCGGTTACCACGAGCTGTCGGCCGAGCTGTACGCACTTCGAGCCGGTCATCCGCTGCCGCCGGTGCGGCGCATGGTGGTCACCGCCCACACCGGTTGGCGCACCCGCCGTTGGCGCGCGCAGCAGATCCAGCTGGCCAAGACCCTCGATGCCGAACACCTCACCGTCGCCCCCGCCGGGCACCTCGTGATGATCGAACAGCCGCACCGCACCGCGGATCTCATTCGCGGCATCGCCGGGTGATTTGCGGCCGCGGCGCGCTCCAGGAATCCTTCAAGAACTCCCTCGGACCCTTGTCGTCGGCACCGCTGCGGCGGAGCAGAGCTTCGCGGCAACAGCCATTTCACCGGCTGCGGCGCCGCGTAAGATTCGCCAGGATAATTGCAGCGCGGGCTCGCTGAGCGGCGCCGAGGAGGGGACCAAGACCATGGGCATGCGAGACATGATCCGGGGCGAGTTCGTCGACATCATCGAATGGCTCGACGACACCAATACCACGCTGGCGTGGCGCTTCCCTCGGTATGACAACGAGATCAAGAACGGGGCCCAGCTGATCGTCCGGGAGGGCCAGCGGGCGATGTTCGTCTACCGGGGGCAGCTGGCCGATCAGTTCAACCCGGGCCACTACACCCTCACCAGTGAGAACATGCCGATCCTGGGCACGCTGCAGGGCTGGAAGTACGGATTCAACAGTCCGTTCCGCTCCGAGGTCTACTTCATCAACACCCGCCCCTACCCCGACTTGCGTTGGGGTACACCGCAACCCGTGACGGTGCGGGACCCCGACTTCAAGATGGTGCAGGTGCGGGCCAACGGCACCACGGTGGTGCGGGTGACCGATCCCACCGTCTTCCTGCGTCAGGTGCTGGGCACCCAGAGCGTGGTCGACATGGATCAGATCACCGAGTTGATCCGCCGCAACATCGCCCTGGCGTTCAACGACATGGTCATGGGCAGCGGCCTGGGTGCGATCGACCTGCAGGGCCGCCAGGTGGAGTTGTCCGACAAGCTGCGCGAGTTCGTCGCCCAGCGCGTGCAGGCTTTCGGCCTGGGCATCGACGCCGTCACCATGACGATCTCGCTGCCGGAGGAGATTCAGCAGGCGATGACTCGCGGCGTTGCGCGAGGCCTCGAAGAGAGCGGTTTCCTGAACAACGTCGGCGATCTCAACCGCTACGAGCAGGCCCGCAGGGCCGATGCGATGCTGGCCGCCGCGCAGAACGAGGGCGGTGGCGCGGCCGGCTCGGCAATCCAGGCCGGCCTCGGCGTCGCGCTGGGGGCTCAGATGGCCAACGCGGCCCAACCCCAAGCCCAGCCGCAGCAATCCGCGGCCCAACAACCGCCGATGCAGGGATCGCCGCCGCCGCTGCCCACCCAGCAGCTCTTCCATTTCGAGCAGGCCGGTCAGCCTGCCGGCCCGTACCCCGTCAACGCGCTGCGCCAGTTCGTGGCCAGCGGTCAGCTGACCCGCGACACCGTCGTGTGGACCGAAGGGATGGCGAACTGGGCCCCGGCGTCCACCGTGCCGGCCCTGCAGTCGCTGTTCAACACACCACCCCCGTTGCCCGGCACGCCACCACCGCTTCCCCAGCAATGACGACCAGCTACCCGGGCGACCCCGTGCGCGGCCCGCGACCGCCGCATCCGCAGCCGCCGCCGTTACCCCCGCGAACCGCAGGCCCCCCGGCCGGCCCGCCGCCGTTATCCCCGCGAACCGCAGGCCCCCCGCCGCTGCCGCGACCGCATCCAAGCCCGCCGCCGCTGCCGCGACCGGCCCCACCACCCGCGGCGAGCCCGCCGCCCCTGCGCCCATTCGCCAGACCACCGTCCGGCCCGGCGATGTTGCACGAAACCGAACGCACCCGAACGTATCCGTGCACCGCCTGCGGGGGTCAGCTCAACTTCGACATCGCCAGCCAGAAACTGCGCTGCCCCAACTGCGGCAACTACTACGACATCACCGCGCCGAACACCGCGGTCCGTTCTCGGGAATTGCGCGGCGCGATGCAACAACTGCGGGTGATGCAGCGCAGCCAGGGCGGGCCGAACCTTTCCGGTATGCGCGAGGTTGCCTGTCAGAACTGCGGCGGTACAACCGAATTCGCGGGCACCTTGACCGCCACCAAGTGTCCCTATTGTGCGACGCCGATCCAGCTCGATGATGTGCACAACGCGCCCGCGCGGCTGCCGGTCGACGGCGTGGTGCCGTTTCGCATCGACGAGAAGCAGGCCCGCCAGCTCATCGAAAAGTGGGTCACCAAGCGCTGGTTCGCTCCGACCGACTTCAAGAAGTACCGCGAGATCGGCGCCTTCTCCAGCTTGTACACGGCGTATTTCACCTACGATGCCAACACCGACACCTGGTACGAAGGCGAGCGGGGCGTGGACCGTCAGGTGCGGACCGGCACCGACGACAACGGCAACGCCATCTACGAGACGCAGACGGACTGGTATCGCGTTTCCGGCCAGGTCAACAACGTTTTCGCGGACCTGCCGGTGCTGGCCAACGACGACGGAAATCTCAACCGCAAGAGAATCAAACAACTCGAGCCGTGGCCCGTCGAGCAGGCCCGTGCATATTCCCCCGAGTTCGTCGCCGGCCACCTGTGCCGCACCTACGACAAGGACGCCGAACAGGCGCTGCCCGAGGCCAAGCGGGAGATGGAGCAGGCCGTCGAACGCACCGTGCGCTCCGACATCGGCGGTGACCGACAGCGGATCCACCAGCTGCGAACCACGTGGAACTACTTGGGGTTCAAGCACATTCTGCTGCCGCTTTGGCTGCTGACGGTGATGTACAGCAACCGTCCGTTCCAGGTCGCCATCAACGGCCTCACCGGTGAGGTGGCCGGCGATCGGCCGTGGAGCAAGGTCAAGCTGGCGATTGCCATCGCGTGTGCGGTTCTGGTCGTGATTCTGGTGATCGCGATCTGGTCGTATCTCCGCGCACACGGCCATCATTCGAGTAAGCCGCCCAGCCACAACATTCACAGGAGGTAGTCGATGGAGATCGCCGCGGGGGTGATTCTCATGCTCGCCGTCCTCGTAGGTGTGACGGTGGCGATCGTGGCCGTCCTCAATCACCGCCAGAAGCGGGCGCTCACCGCCGCCAATCAGTTGATCCCCGGCAGGCCCACCCGGGCCCCCCGGTCATGGGCCGTGTCGCATGATCCCGAAGCCCGGTTGCACCGCAGACTGCGCGACGCGTTGGCCGCCCTGCATGCCGTCAACGCCATCGATACCGGGACCACCGTGGTGCTGCGCGCCGACCTGGAACAGACGGCGCTCGATCTCGACGACCACCTCGTCGCCGTGGCGCAGCTCGCGCCCCGTCCGCGAGAGGAGTTGCTCGCGACCATCACGGCAACGGTGGAGTCGATCGAAGCCGCGGTCGCGCGCTATGCCACCGCCACGACAATGCCCGACGCCACCACGCTCGAAGCCGACCTTGCGACCGTGCAGCAACACCTCGATGTCACCCGGGAAGTGCAGCGCAGGCTCACCGCCTGACGGCTCGACGCTGTGCGGTTTACCCGTTGGCGGCACGACGATCACGCTGGCGATCGCCACCGCGGTGGACCACCCCATCCCAGGGCAGGTCGTCGTCGGCATCAAGACGTCGGACGCGTCCGGCCCCCTCCGCGGCGACCGGGCGGGTTGGTCAACCGGCAGACGGCAAGAGCCCGGCAAGAATCCACCAAGGATCCTTCAAGTCGCTTCCGTGATCGTGGTGTTCACCAGCACGAGAGAAGGCGACGATCATGCGGATGTTCTGTTTCCACCACGCCGGCGGCGGCAGCCTGACATTCAAAGCCTGGCAGAAGGCCCTCGCGCCGGCAGTCGAGGTGATTCCCGTCGAGATCGCCAACCGCGAGCGGTTCAGCACGCTGCGTGACCTCGTCGACGAGGTCAACGAGCAGCTGCGGCCCTACCTCGACGAACCGCACATGTTCTTCGGGCACAGCTTCGGCGCACTGCTCGCCTACCGGCTGGCGTCGGTGCGGGCAGCAGCGGGCGAGCTGCTCCCCCGCGCGGTGTTCCTGTCCGCCTACGCCCCCCCGCACCTCCCCCCACCGCTGCACCTGGTGGACGGGCTGGACGACGAGCAGCTGGTGACGCTGTTCTCGGATCTGGGCGGGTGGCCCACGGGCTTGACCCGCTGGCCCACGCTGCACGAGCGGGCCGTCACCACCACCCGACACGATCTGCGGCTGTGCATGACCGACCGGGAGGAGGACACCACGGAACTGCCCTGCCCGATCCACGTGTTCGGCGGCAGCGAGGACCCCCTGGTCAGCGAAGCCGACCTGCGTGAATGGCGGTCGCGGACGACGGCGGACTTCTCGGTGCAGATCCTGCGCGGCGGCCACTTCTACCTGCGGAATCGCCAGCCGCTGTTCGAGACGCTCAAGCCGCTGGTGTCGACCGTCCTGGCCGCGTGAGGGATCGGTTCGGCTTGACTCATCCGACCGGACTCGCCAAGGTACAAGGCGATGTTTCGGAAATGGCTGATGGCGGCGGCGGCGGGTTTCATGCTCGCCGCCTTGGCGCCGCCGGCGCCCGCCGCCGCGGCGCCCGGCGATGACAACACGGCCGGCGGCTGGGTGCCCGATGGCCAGGAGCTCAGCGCCTTCGACCTCGCCGACCCCGCGGTGAGCCGCCTCAACCCGGCGCTGCTCGCCGCGATTCAGCAGGCCGCACGCGGCGCCAAGGCCGACGGCATCACCCTGGGACTCACTTCCGGCTGGCGTTCACCGGAGTTTCAGCAGCAACTGTTCAACGAAGCTGTCGCCCGCTACGGCAGCGCCGCCATCGCCAGCCAGTACGTCGCCTCCCCCGAAGCCTCCAAGCACGTCATCGGCCACGCCGTCGACGTCGGCCCCACCGACGCCGACAACTGGCTCATCCGCAACGGCTCGGCGTATGGGCTGTGCCAGATCTATGCCAACGAGATCTGGCATTTCGAGCTGGCTTCCGACTACGGCGGCAGCTGCCCGCCGTTGCGGCCCAACGCCGCCGGCTGACAGACGCATGCTCGACGTCATCGACAAAGGCGGCCCCATCCAGGAGCATCCGGTGCCCCTGTTGTTCGTTCACGGCGCCTGGCATGCGGCGTGGTGTTGGGATGAGCAATTCCTTGATTTCTTCGCGGGCCACGGCTACCGCGTCGTCGCGCCGAGTCTGCGCGGCCACGGCGCAAGTCCCGGCACCCTGCGCGGGGCACGGATCAAGGACTACGTCGCCGATGTCGCCGAGGTGGCTGAGTCGTTGCCGGTGCCGCCGGTGGTGATCGGGCATTCGATGGGCGGCTTCGTGATCCAGCATTACCTGACGCAGCACACGGCCGCCGGGGCGATACTGCTGGCGTCGATCCGCCCAAGCGGCGTGCTGCGGGTGACCGGACGCATCGCCCGCCGCCACCCGGTGCAGTTCGCCAAGGTGAACGTGCAACGGCGGCTGGGACCGCTGGTGAGCTCGCCCGCACTTGCCAGAGAGTTGTTCTTCTCTGCAGGGATGTCCGAGGGGGAGGTCGTCTCCTATCACCGGCGCCTGCAGGACGAGTCGTATCGCGCCTTTCTCGACATGCTCGCCCTCGACCTGGTAGACACCCAACGCGTCAATCGCGTGCCGCTACTGGTGATCGGCGCCGAGCGCGACGCCATCGTCACATCACGCGAAACCCGTAGTATCGCAAAGCTTTACGGGGCTGAGGCGCAAATCTTTCCGAACCTGGCCCACGACCTGATGCTGGAACCCGGATGGCGCGCGGTAGCCGATCGGATGCAGAGCTGGCTGTCAGCGCACGGCCTTTGATCACCAGCGCATCAAGAATCCATTGAGAACTTCACAAGCCGTGCGCATGAGGCTTGGTTCAACGCAAACCAGCGTCTACCACCCCTCAGTAACACGGAGATAGCAATGTTCACTCGCCGTTTCACCGCTTCCCTGGCCGGCACCACCCTGACCGCGGCGACGCTCGGTCTGGCCGCACTCGGACTGGCCGGCACCGCCGGCGCGGGCACGGTCGACGACGCCTTCATCGCGCAGATCAAGGCCGACGGCATCACCCCGCCCAGCAACGCCCGCGCCATCAGCGAGGCGCACGCCGTCTGCAGTGCGCTGGACGCCGGGCAGTCCAGCAAGCAGGTAATCAGCGGAGTGGCCCAGCGGACCGGCCTGAGCAGCAGCGGGGCTCACACCTTCGCCGTCGACGCCGCCAGCGCTTACTGCCCGCAGTACGTCACCACCACCTGATACCGCAACACCAGTCGCCGCCGCGCAGCCCCTGTGCGGCGGCGATTCCATGTTCACCGACCGTCAAGCGCCGGCGCGAAACGCCGCCACCGGCATTTCGACGCTGCCCTGACACGGACCGCCGGTGATGTCGGTGTGCCAGGTGCCACGCAGCGATCCGTCAGACTGCGGCGTGTAGAAAGCCCACGACTTGGCCGGCGCCCACACCTTTGAAACTCCTTCTCCCATATAGCAATCCCATTGGAAGTCGAAGCGCTCGACCCACCGGGAGCCGTCCCAGGTGTAGTGCGACGGCACCGTGATCGTCGGATTCGCCGGTTTGGGCCCGTTATTGGCGGTGGCGACACACGTGGCGGCCGAACACGTCGTCGAGAAGACGTAGTCGGCACTGAAGGTGGATTCGGCCTGGCCGGCGGCGACGCTGGTCCCGGTCTTGTCCACGGCGTACCTGACCAACGAGTACTTGCCGTTCCACGACGGTGTCGCCGCGTGCGCGGTAGGCACGCCGAACGCCGAGACGACGACGGCGAGCAATGCGCACTTCCATCCCACCGGCACCGTGTCCATGCTGCCGGCCGGATGACGCAACGGGATATCGGCACGGACACGATCGCGCTCAGCCGAATTCGAACTTCATCGCGCCCGTCCGGCCGACGGTGCGATGAGCGCGTCCCGCCCGCACGGTCACCGCCCGTGCAACAGAAACAGGCCGTAAGCCGCAATCGACTGCGCGTCGACGATCACCCCGCCGCGCATCATCGTCTCGACCTCCTCGCGCGGGAACCAGGCGCTGCGCATGTCCTGCTCCTCGTGCTCGCGCTCCGCGTCCCCCTCTGATACTCCGGTGGCCAGGAACACCCAGCCGCGCTGACCGGTCATCCCGGGCGCCACGTCGAGCTGACCCAGGGCCTCGAACGTCGTGGCGCGCAGCCCGGTCTCCTCGCGCAACTCCCGCTCGGCGAGCGCGGCGGGTTCCAGGTCGGCCAAATCCGGGGCGGTGCCCTGGGGGAACTCCCAACGGCGCGCAGCGACGGGATAGCGGAACTGCTCGACCAACCGGAATCGCCCTGCTTCGTACGGCATCACGAGTGCGTAGGTCGGCTTGTCCACCACGGCGTAGATGCCCGGGCTGCCGTCGGGCCGGCGGACGTCGTCCTCGCGCAGGACCATCCATGGATTGCGGTAGACCTCGCGGGACGCAACGGGTTCGATGGTAGGCACATGGACAGTATTGGGCCGGTGTCGACTGGTCGCGCTGCGACCCGGGGTCCACGTAGGCGCCGGTGATACTGACCTTCGACGAGAGTGCATCGACGCGGCGGCCGCGACAGCCCGCGATTGCAGCCAGTCCTGCTCCCGACGAAGATGAGTTCCGGCTCGGCGCATCAGCGCGTCTTGCTGGCGTCATCCGGCGCGGTGACCGATAGTCAATAAGCCGGCCGGCGTCCATGTCATCAGGAGCGGGTGTTCATGCGGGACAACTCATGGCGGAGCGGGCGGGACATGGTGCGCCATATCATCGTCAGCGGTGACGACGCGTTGGCTGCGACGATCATCGAGGAACTCAACAAGGTCGGCGCCAACGTGGCGATGCTGACCGGCGACAACCTGGCCGGGGTCGACCTCACCAACGCCGACGCCGTGGTCTGCGTGGGCGACGACGACGCCAAAAACCTCGAAATCGCTTTGCTCGCACGCAAAGCCAATCCCCATGTTCGGGTGGTCGCCCGCCTCGCCAACGATGTGCTGCGCGAGGCGATGGCCGCCGACAACGGGCCGGGTGCGATTCTCGACGTCGCCGACCTGGCCGCACCGTCGGTGGTCGAATCGGTGCTGGCCTACACTGCACACCCGTTCGAGGCGGCCGGCATTCAATTCGTGGTCTCGAGATCCGAGGCGCCGCGGGACGCCACGCTGCGCGAGATCTACGGCGATCTGGCGCCGGTGGCGGTGATCGGGGGCAAGGACTCACCGGCACCCGGCGAGGTCGTCGCGTGCCCGGGACGGGATCTAGAAGTTCACACCGGTGACTGGACCGCGATGATCGGCACCGCGGAGGAGGTGGCCGCACGCGGCATCGCGGTTCCCCGGCCGGTGTACAACCGCTCCGGCCGGCCTCGGATACACCGTGGCCTCGACGCCGCCCGCACCCTGCGTGACGAAGTGAACCCGATGTTCTTCCGGGCACTGGGGGCGGCGCTGGCGCTGCTGGTGGGGTCGACCGTATTGCTGCGCTACTGCTATCAGATGCCGGGCATGAGTTGGATCGACGCGTTGTATTTCACCACCGAAACGATCGCGACGGTCGGATACGGCGACTTCAACTTCTTCAACCAGCCAATCTGGCTGCGGCTGTTCAGCATCATGTTGATGTTCGCCGGTGTCACCACCACGGCGCTGCTGGTCGCCTTCATCGCCGACCTGCTGTTGTCGCGCCGCTTTGTCCGCTCGGCCGGGCGCTCCCGGGTGCGCCATATGCGCAACCACATCATCGTCGTCGGGCTGGGTTCCTTCGGGAGCCGCGTGGTCAGCGATCTTGTCGCTGCGGGCCGCGACGTCGCCGTCATCGAGCTCGACGAGAACAACCGCTACCTGGCCGCGGCGGCAGAACTCGACGTCCCGGTCATCTTCGGCGACGCGACGCTGCGCCAAACGCTGGAATATGCCGGGATCGAGAAGGCTCGTGCGGTGGCGGTGCTGACCCAGGACGACATGGTCAACATCGAGGTCGGCATCGTCCTGCGTGAGATGTTGAGCACCCGGTCGCACCGCAGGCTGCACCGCAAGGACGTTCCGTTGGTGCTGCGGGTGTACGACCGGTCGCTGGGTTCGGCGGTCGCGCAGCGGTTCGGATTCGACAATGTCCGCTCAACGGTCGATCTGGCCGCGCCCTGGTTCATCGGCGCCGCGATGGGACTGCAGGTACTGGGGACGTTCTCCGTCGGGCAACGCTCGTTCATGGTGGGCGGCATGTGTGTCGCCTCGGGCAGCGAGCTCGACGGCAAGCCCATGCACGAACTGTCCACGCAGACGCGCGTCATCGCGATCACCGGGCCCGACGGGCAGGTCAGGCTGCATCCGCGCCGCGACGCGCGGCTCGAGGGCGGCGACACCGTCTATCTGGTCGGGCCGTACCGCGAACTGCTGGCAACCCTGCGAAAAGGCCGGCCGTCGGGTCAGTCCGCCGTCCCCGAAGCGGCCGCGGGCTGACTACAACGCGGCGACGACGTCGGCCGCGCGACGCACCTGCTCAATGTCCGAGCTGGTGGGGATGAGCTGTATCTCGTCGGTGCCGATGTCGGCGAATCGACGCAACACCGCCACCAGTTCGTCCTCGGTCCCTGCCCAGCCGGTCATCGGCGCCATCGCGTCGACATACTCGGCCGGGATCCAGTTCATGTAGCGCCGCAGATGCCGATGCACCTGGTCGCGGGCCTCGTCGGCCGCGCCGAACGCGAACCAGAATGACGTCGCCAGGTGAGGTGCCGGCTTGCCCGCTTCGGCCCACGCCGTGCGGGCCACGTCGAACAGCTCGTTCTGCTTTCCGACATCGAGGTCCAAGGTGGTTCCGGCCATACCGTCGGCCCAGGCCGCGGCGCTGCGTACGGTCTTGGGCCCGATGGTGCCCACATGCAGGGGCGGGCCACCAGGCTGGACGGGCGAGGGCCCCACCGGCCGCACCGACTCGCTGGTCTTCTCTCCGGCCCACACGCGTTTCATCACCGCGACACGCTCGGCCATGCCGCGGATGGTCTGCGTCTTTGGGTCGGCGCTGACCGCGTGGTAGTCCTCGTGCCGGCCGCCGACACCGATTCCGACCGTCAGCCGCCCGCCGCTGAGCATGTCGCCGGTGGCCAGGCCCTTCGCCAGCATGACCGGGTCGTGTAGTTGCGGCACGATCACCGTCGTCACCAGTCGTACCCGCTGGGTCCAGGCCGAGAGTGCGCCGAGCAGCGTCAGGCTGTCCGGATTGTCGAAGGCGATGCGCTCTCCCCAGCACAGCGACGAGAACGGACCCTCATCGATCGCCTGCGCCCACTGCCGCAGCAACGCCGCGTCCAGGTCGGGCTCCATCACGGGCATGGTCATACCTATCTGCACGTAAGTGATTCTGGCAGCATGGGGCGGATGGCCTTAACGAGCTCGTCAATTGCGCATGTCCGGCTGACTGTCACCGACATCGAGCGGTCGCGGCGGTTCTACGAGAGCGTGTTCGACTGGCCGGTGCTCATCGAGGCGCCCGAGAACGCCGATGAAGCAACGCGGCGTCGGCTGGGCTTTCTGTTCGGCGGCGTGATCTACGACATGGGCGGCGGATTACTGGGCTTGCGGCCGGTGGCCGATGACCGGTTCGACGAGAACCGGTGCGGACTGGACCACATCGCGTTCCGGGTCGCCAGTAAGGCCGAATTAGATGCTGCGGCAGAACATCTCGATGAGCTCGGGATTACACACGAGCCCATCAAGGACATCGGGCCGTCCTACATCCTGGAATTTCGCGACCCGGACAACATTGCCTTGGAGTTGACGGCGCCGAAGTAGGTCTTGGGTGTGGGCCCCTTGGGGCCTTGGGGTCTTGGAGCCTTGGGGCGAGGGTCCCCAAATGTACTACTGCCGCGGCGTGTCGCGGGCAAAACGCGGGCGCTCGCGAAAGGTGTGCGGGGCGCTGGCGGACGTCAGCCAGAAGAGGGGAGGATGGCGAGAACTATGGGTATCAGCTTCAACCACACCATCGTCGCCTCGCGCGACAAGCGGGAATCCGCAGAGTTCCTCACCGAATTGTTCGGGCTGCCCGGCCCGACGGCGTTCGGGCCGTTCCTGGTCGTCGGGCTGGAGCACGGCGCCAGCCTGGACTACGCCGACGTCGCCGACGGTGAGGAGATTCGGCCGCAGCACTACGCCTTCCTGGTTTCCGAAGCCGAGTTCGACGCGATCTACGGCAAGATCAAGGCCCGCGGCCTGGCCCACTGGGCCGATCCCGGCGCCCGGCGTCCCGGCGAGATCAACACCCGCGACGGGGGCCGCGGCGTCTACTTCCGCGATCCGGGCGGGCACGCCATGGAGATCCTCACCCGGCCGTACGGTTCGGGCGGCTAACCGCGGGCGCCGTGCCGCCGGCTCTCCTGATCGCGATAGTCGTCGGCCATCTTGGAGACATGCTCGGGCAGGGTGCCGGTGGCGACGTCGGCGACCGTGGTTCCTTCCAGCACCGAGCGCATGCTGGCACGCAGCGCACGCCAGACGTCGGTCAGCGCCACGGTCGGACCGGAATAGGGCAGGTCGCCCAGCCCGATGTCGCGGACGCTGGCCAACGGTCCGTCAATGCACCGCAATACGTCGGCGATGCTTATCTCGCTTGCCGGACGGGCGAGTTCGTACCCGCCCTCCCGTCCCCGGTGGCTGCGTACCAGCCGGTCGGTGCGCAGGTTGGTCAGAATGTCTACCAGGAATTGCGGTGGAATGCCCTGAGCCTGGGCCAACTCGTCGGTCTTCACCAGCGTGCCGGTGGGAACCGTCGCGAGCTGGACCATCGCCCGCACGGCGTACTCCGCCTTGGCCGACATCCGCATGCCCAGGATTGTGCCAGCCTGGCTCGGTCCGCTACGCCCGCAGCTCCAGCATCTCGATCACACTCTGCGCCTGCTCTTCGACACTGCGATCCGAGGTGAGCCGCAGATCCGGGTTCTTGGGCCGCTGATACGGGCTGTCGATCCCGGTGAAGTGCGTGATCTCCCCCGCCCGGGCCTTGGCGTACAACCCCTTTGGGTCGCGCCGTTCACACTCCTTGAGCGGGGTGTCGCAAAACACCTCGAAGAACGGGAATCCCGCGTCGGCATGGACCTTCCGGGCCATCTCACGGTGCTCGCTGAGCGGGCTGATCGCCGGCACCAGCACGATTTGGCCCGAATCGGCCAGCAGCGTTGCCACATGCGCCAGCCGACGCAGGTTCTCCGCCCGGTCAGCCATGCTGAAGCCCAGGTCGGCGTTCAGGCCGTGGCGCAGGTTGTCACCGTCGAGAACATAAGCGGGAATGCCTTTTTCGAGCAGCTTCTGCTCGACCAGCATGGCCACCGACGACTTGCCCGCTCCGGACAACCCGGTGAGCCACACCGTCCTACCCCGAATCGCGCGATCAGTGGCGCTGACGAGGGACTTGTGCCGGACGGTGTTGGGGCTGGCCTTCTGGGCTGCGGCGTCACGCAACACCATGCCCGCCGCCACCGTGCCGTTGGTGACAGGATCGATGAGGATGAACGAGCCGGTGCTGGCGTTGCGGGAGTACTCGTCGAGCAGGAGCGGCACCTGGGTGCGCAAGGAGACACGGCCGAGTTCGTTGAGCTTGAGTGCCGTTGCCGTCTTGTCGCGGTGCAGGGTGTTGACGTCGAGCCGGTAGTCCAATGCGGTGATCCGTGCCCGGGTGGTTCGGGTGGTGTGCTTGATGAGGTAATCGCGGCCGGGCTCGAGCGCCGACCCGTCGGC
This sequence comes from Mycobacterium sp. NGS49, assembly GCF_059812565.1. Lineage (NCBI taxonomy): Bacteria > Bacillati > Actinomycetota > Actinomycetes > Mycobacteriales > Mycobacteriaceae > Mycobacterium > Mycobacterium sp. NGS49. The sequence goes on from NZ_JCALCX010000038.1 coordinate 13,414, forward strand.
CATCCAGCACACCGTCGCGTCGAACTGCTGGGCGACCCTGGGCTGGTTGTTGGTGCGGGCGATCATGTCGCCGCGCGAGATGTCGATGTCGTCGGACAGGCTCACCGACACAGCCATCGGCGGAAACGCCTCTGCCACCGGCCCATTGGGCCCCTCAATCGCGGCGACGCGGGTGGACTTGCCGACCGGCAGCACCACCACCTCGTCGCCGGGCCGCATCACGCCACTGGCCACGGTCCCCGCATAACTGCGGTGGTCCTGATGCTCATGCGTGTGGGGCCGGATGACGTACTGAACGGGGAACCGCACGTCCACCAGGTTCCGGTCACCGGCGATGAAGACCTCTTCGAGGTGCGACAACAACGCCGGCCCCTCGTACCACGGCGTCTTCTCGGACTTGGTCACCACGTTGTCGCCGTGCAGGGCGGACATCGGGATGGTGGCGACATCCTGCACGTCCAGACGCGCCGCAAACGCGTGGAACTCGTCCCGGATCGTCTCGAATTTCTCTTTGTCCCAACCGATCAGGTCCATCTTGTTGACGGCCAGCACGATGTGCTGAATGCCCAGCAGCGACGCCAGGAACGCATGCCGGCGGGACTGCTCGAGCAGGCCGTGACGGGCGTCGACGAGCACGATCACCAACTGCGCCGTGGACGCACCGGTCACCATGTTGCGGGTGTACTGAATGTGCCCCGGGGTGTCGGCGATGATGAATTTCCGCTTGGGAGTGGCGAAATAGCGGTACGCGACGTCGATGGTGATGCCCTGCTCGCGCTCGGCGCGCAGGCCGTCGGTGACCAGGGCGAGGTCGGTGTACTCATGGCCACGTTCGCGCGACGTCTTCTCCACCGACGCCCACTGGTCCTCCATCACCGCCTTGGAGTCGTAGAGCAGTCGTCCGATCAGCGTGGACTTGCCGTCGTCGACGGAACCGGCTGTCGCAAGGCGCAATAGCGTCGTCATCAGAAGTACCCCTGCCGCTTGCGGTCTTCCATGCCCGCCTCCGATATCCGGTCGTCGGCCCTGGTTGCGCCACGTTCGGTCAGCCGGGACACCGCGGTCTCGGCAATGACCTCCGAGACGGTGGACGCCCGCGACTCCACACAGCCGGTGCAGGTGACGTCGCCGACGGTGCGGAACCGTACCGAGGTCTCGAAGACCGGCTCGTCGGCGCGCGGCTGCAGGTGGCGGTGCACGGCCAACAGCATCCCGTCGCGCTGAAAAACCTTGCGGCGGTGGGCGAAGTAGATCGACGGCAACTTCACTTTCTCGGCGCCGATGTAGGACCAGATGTCGAACTCGGTCCAGTTGGACAGCGGGAACACCCGGATGTGCTCGCCCTTGTGGTGCCGACCGTTGTAGAGGTTCCACAACTCGGGCCGCTGAGCCTTCGGGTCCCACTGGCCGAACTCGTCGCGGAAGCTGAACACCCGTTCCTTCGCGCGCGCCTTCTCCTCATCGCGCCGGGCTCCGCCGAACGCGGCGTCGAACTTGTTCTCCGCGATGGCCCTCAGCAGCGTCACGGTCTGCAGCGGGTTGCGCGAGGGAATGGTCTCCACCACCCGGCCGGCGTCGATGTCGTCCTGCACCGAGGCGACCACCAGCCGCACCCCGGCCTCGGCGACCAACTCGTCGCGGGTCTCCAGGACTTCGTCGAAATTGTGGCCGGTGTCCACGTGCATCACCGGGAACGGCAGCCGCCCGGGCCGAAAAGCCTTGAGCGCCAGATGCAACATGACGATCGAGTCTTTACCGCCGGAAAACAGCAGCACCGGCCGCTCGAACTCGGCGGCCACCTCTCGAATGATGTGGATCGCCTCGGCCTCAAGCGAGCGCAGATGGCTCAATTCGTACTGCCCGACGGCGGGGCCGGCCTTGACGTCGGTCGTCATCAGCATCTTTTCCTGGTTAAGTTGGTAGTTTTGACCCGATTTACGGTCAATACTTGAAATAGAACCAGCCCACGGGGTTGGTGTCAATGCCATTCAATGCCTCAGAGCTGGGCCATTCCCCCCGCGAGCAGACGCATACTCCTCCGATTCGGCCATAAACTGCGGGAGTTTGCGTCTGCTCGCGCCAAGTGCGCAACCATGGGCGGATGTCTGCCGAACCCGCCTCCGGCCGCGACGTCATCGCGGCCTTTCTGCCGCAGTCCCCCTTCGCCGCCAAGCTCGGCATCGTCATCGACCATCTGGGCGAGGACGAGGTCCGGCTGCGGCTGCCCTGGGACCCGACGAACGCCACCGTGGCCGACATGGTCCACGGCGGCGCGATAGCCACCCTGGCCGATCTGGCGGTCATGGCGGCGGCGTGGAGCGGCCGGGAGGCGCCGCCTCAGCTGCGCGGCGTGACCGTGTCGCTGACGCTGGACTTCATGGCACCGGCCAGGGCCACCGATGTCATCGCGGTGGGGCGGGCGCTGCGGCGCGGACGGTCGCTGGTCAACTGCGAGGCCGACATCGTCGATCCCGACGGGACCTTGGTGGCCAAGGCGCTGGCGGTCTACAAGGTGGGCTGACCCGGCCGTGCGATGGCTCGCCCGGCTGGCGCCCGAACCGTTAGAGGGTGACCTCTTCGAGCTTCCCGGTCGCGACGTCGAAGATGAATCCCCGCAGCGACTCGTGCTTGGTGACGAACGGGCTGTTCTCGATCCGCCGCAGCGACTGACGGACGTCTTCGGCGATGTCCGGGAACGCCTCGGCCGCCCACGGCGGCTTGACGCCGGTCTCCTCCTGGATGCTGCGCTTGAAGTCGTCGTCGGTGAAGGTGAGCATCCCGCAGTCGGTGTGGTGGATCAGGATGATCTCCTTGGTTCCCAGCAGCCGCTGGGAGATTGCCAGCGAGCGGATGGCGTCGTCGGTGGCGACGCCGCCGGCATTGCGGATGACGTGCGACTCCCCCTCGTTGATACCGAGCACGCGGTACACATCGATGCGGGCATCCATGCACGCCAGCACCGCGACGTGTTTACTCGGCGGCAGCGGCAGCGGCCCCTGGAAGGCGCCGGCGTAGTCGGCGTTGTTGGCCAGGTAATCGTCGGTAACCGTCACGCAAGTCTCCTCGAATATCACGGTATGGAATTTGCTGTCCAGATCAATGCCGCGGAGGAGCTTAACAATCAGCTGGCCGGATCTCACGGGTGCGGATCAGCCGGATTTGAATGAAGAAAACGCTACCAGACCTGGGCCACCATCCGCCCGCGTCCGAACAGCCCGCGGTCGCCCCGCAGGAGACGACCGCTGTCTCTTCGGGATACTTTCGTTGATGGAGTACGCAGTTCACCACCAATAGGTGGTTGGATGATGTTCTACTGCGCCCCAGTCGACCCGGGATTGCCGGACAACAGCCCACCGGCGCCGCCGGCGCCGCCGGGCGCGCCACCGGAACCCGCCCCGCCGTTACCGCCGTCGCCGATCAATGGGGCGTCACCTCCGTCACCACCGACACCGGCACCACCTCGCGACGCGGTACCGCCGGCACCGCCGTCGCCACCGTTGCCGAACAGGGAACCGCCCGCCCCCCCGTCGCCACCATTGCCGGCTCCGATCCTCGACGCATTCGCCCCGCCCATACCACCGGCACCGCCATCGCCAATCATGCCGGCAGCCCCGCCGTTGCCGCCGTTACCGAAAATCACCGAGCTGCGGCTGGATCCGCCGGCCCCTCCGGCGCCGCCGTTGCCGAACAACATGCCGCCCTGGCCGCCGTACCCGCCGTTTCCGCCCGGGCCGACGACTCCGGTATTTCCGCCGTTGCCCCCGTGGCCGCCGTGACCGATCAGATAGGCGTTACCACCTGCGCCACCGTGGCCACCAGAGTTAGGCAGGCCCGGCATGCCGGTGGCCCCGCCGAACCCGCCGTTTCCGCCGGCTCCACCATTGCCGTACCACTGTCCGCCCGCGCCGCCCTTGCCACCCGTACCACCGTTGCCGCTCGAGCTGGACCGTGTCGAGCTGTTCTCACCGGCTCCGCCGTGGCCCCCGGCTCCGCCGTTGCCGAACAGCCCTGCATTGCCGCCGTCCCCACCGGACCCGCCGCGGCCGTGGAGAACAAGATCGGTGCCGGGTCCGCCCGCAGCGCCCGAACCACCCAACCCGCCGTCACCAGCGTTGCCGAACAGCAGGCCGGCCTGGCCGCCGCGGCCACCCGCCCCGCCGTTGCCTCCCCACGTGTAGCCGCCCGGAAGGGTTGTCCCCCCGTCACCCCCGCTTCCGCCGGCACCGCCGTTGCCGAACCACCCGGCGCCACCGCCGTCTCCACCGGCACCACCAACGCCTCCCCGGTACCCGGTGCCTTTGGCAGTGGTGTCGGTGCCCACCCCGCCCAATCCGCCATCGCCGCCGGTGCCGCCGTCGCCAAATAACTGTGCGGCCCTACCGCCGGCGCCTCCTTCACCGCCGGCGCCGCCGTAACCACCGACCGTGCCAGCACCCTGTCCCCCGGCACCCCCGCTACCGCCGGTGCCGCCGTGCCCGAACAACAGCCCGGCATTACCACCGGCTCCGCCTGCTCCACCGATGCCGGCGGTAGCAGAGGCGCCGCTCGGGTCGGGCAGGGCAACCGGGCTAGCGGCCCCGCCCGTCCCGCCCGCACCGCCATTGCCCCACAACAGCCCACCGTCACCGCCGGCACCGCCGGCCCCGCCTGTGCCGCCAGCGGCGATGGCATCCCCGCCGTACCCGCCCCGGCCTCCATTGCCGAACAGCCCGGCATCGCCGCCACGCCCACCGGCCTGTCCCGGCCCACCAGCCGCGCCATTGCCGCCGTTGCCCCATAGCCAACCGCCGTTGCTACCGGACTGCCCCGGCGCCGTCCCGTGAGTACCGTCGCCGATCAACGACCGCCCGGTGAGCGCTTGCGACGGCCCATTGACTGCATTGACGAGCTGTTGCTGCGCGGCAGCAACCACATTTTCAGCCTCGGCGTTCGAATATGCGCCGACAGTGGACTGCAGATTGTGCACAAACTGGTCGTGGAATGCCGATAGTTGAGCGCTGACCGATTGATATTGCTGGGCGTGCGCCCCGAACAATGCGGCGAGCGCCACCGACACCTCATCGGCACCCGCCGCCGCCAGCGCCGTCGTCGGCGCTGCGGCCACGGCATTGGCCGCGCCGATCACAGACCCGATGGCCCGTAGATCCGCAGCCGCAGCCTCCAGCACTTCCGGCACCGTGATGACGAACGACATTTTCTCGTCCTCCCCTGCGATCTATGAACGCTGGCGGCACGCCCCCACGGGACTCCTGGGAGCGTTCGGCTGACTATGCCGATAGTGACCGGCAGGTATTCGGCAATCGTTTGTCGATTGTGAAATGCGCTGATCAGCGAAGGTACTGGGTCGCACGATTCGCCCTGCCCATGCTCTTGATCGCGATACCCGCGCCCTGGCTGAGGGCTCGACTACCCACCCACAGCCGCCCGCTCGCTACCCTGTCCCAATGCGGCAAGGCGGTACGGCGTGACGCGTTTTCTATTGCGCAGGTTGGCCAAGTACTTCGTGCTGCTGGCGCTGGCGTCGTTTCTGACTTACTGCCTCACCTCGGTGGCGTTCTCGCCGCTGGAAAGCCTGATGCAACGCAGTCCGCGGCCACCCAAAGCGGTGATCGACGCCAAGGCGCACGACCTCGGCCTGGACCGGCCCATCCCGATCCGCTACGCCAACTGGGTCTCGCACGCCGTGCACGGCGACTTCGGCAAGACGGTCACCGGCCAACCCGTAGGGATCGAGTTGGGCCGTCGCATCGGCGTCACCCTGCGACTGCTGCTCATCGGCTCCGTACTGGGCACGCTGCTCGGGGTGACACTCGGGGCGTGGGGCGCCATCCGGCAATACCGTTTCAGCGACCGCGTCGTCACCGTTACCGCGTTGCTCATCCTGAGCACGCCGACCTTCGTCATCGCCAACCTGTTGATCATGGGGGCGCTGCGAACCAACTGGGCGCTGGGCTTCCAGCTCTTCGACTACACCGGCGAGACCTCACCAGGCGTGATCGAAGGAAGCTGGGCGGCGGTCGGCGACCGGTTGAAGCATCTGATACTGCCCACACTCACTCTCACGCTCAGTGCCGCCGCGGGCTACAGCCGCTACCAACGCAACGCGATGCTCGACGTCCTGGGACAGGACTTCATCCGCACGGCCCGCGCCAAGGGCCTGACCCGCCGCCGCGCACTGGTGAAACACGGCTTGCGTACCGCGCTGATCCCCATGGCGACGCTGTTCGCCTACAGCGTGGCCGGGCTGGTGGGCGGCGCGGTGTTCGTCGAGAAGATCTTCGGCTGGCACGGCATGGGCGAATGGACGATCCGCGGAATCGCCACGCAGGACACCAACATCGTGGCGGCGATCACGCTGTTCTCGGCCGCCGTCACACTGCTGGCCGGACTCCTGTCCGACATCCTCTATGCAGCACTGGATCCGCGGGTGCGTGTGTCGTGACAGCGGTCGAGCCCACTGAATTCACTTCCCGCCGCACGCTGGTGCTGCGCCGGTTTCTGCGTAACCGCCCGGCGGTGGTGGCTCTGGCACTGCTCGTGCTGCTCTTCATCGGATGCTATGCGCTGCCGCCGCTGCTGCCCTACTCCTACCGCGACCTCGATTTCGGCGCGCTGCTGCAGCCACCCAACACCCGCCACTGGTTGGGCACCAACGCAATCGGCCAGGACATGTTGGCTCAGACCCTGCGCGGCATGCAGAAATCGATGCTGATCGGTGTGTGCGTCGCGGTGATCTCCACCGGCATAGCGGCCACCGTCGGATCCATCGCGGGCTACTTCAAGGACTGGCGCGACGGGGTGCTGATGTTCGTGGTCGACCTGATGCTGGTGGTGCCCAGCTTCATTCTGATCGCCATCGTGTCGCCGCGAACCAGGAATTCGGCCAACATCATGTCGCTGGTGCTGCTGCTGGCCGCCTTCAGTTGGATGGTCAGCTCCCGCATGGTGCGCGGTTTGACGATGAGCCTGCGCGAGCACGATTTCATCCGCGCCGCGCGGTACATGGGCGTCTCGAGCCGCAAGATCATCGTCGGCCACGTACTGCCCAACGTGGCATCCATCCTGATCATCGACGCCACCCTCAACGTCGGGTTCGCCATCCTGGCCGAAACCGGGTTGAGCTTCCTGGGTTTCGGCGTGCAGCCCCCCGACGTGTCACTGGGCACCCTGATCGCCGACGGCACCCAGGCCGCTACCACCTTTCCCTGGGTGTTCCTGGTTCCGGCCGGGGTTTTGGTGCTGATCGTGTTGTGCGCCAACCTGACCGGCGACGGCCTGCGCGACGCGCTGGATCCCGGCGCCCGGACGTTGCGACGGGGTGCGCAATGAGTCCGCTGCTGGACGTGACCGACCTCGCGGTCACTTTCCCCACCGACGCCGCCCCGGTGACGGCTGTCCGCGGCATCAGCTACCACGTCGACCCGGGTGAAGTGGTGGCGATGGTCGGCGAGTCGGGTTCTGGCAAGTCCGCGGCCGCGATGGCGGTGGTCGGCCTGCTCCCGGAGTACGCCACCGTCAGCGGCTCGGTGCTGCTGCAGGGCACCGAACTACTGGGGCTTGCCGACGACGGCATGTCCCGGTTTCGTGGCAAGTCGATCGGCATGGTGTTTCAGGACCCCATGTCGGCGCTGACGCCGGTTTACCCCGTCGGCAATCAGATCGCCGAGGCGATCCGGGTGCACCAGCACGACGTCGGTAAGCAGGCCGCCCGCGAGCGCGCCGTGGAATTGCTTGAGCTAGTGGGCATTTCGCAGCCCGGCCAGCGGGCCCGGGCCTTTCCGCATGAACTGTCCGGCGGGGAGCGCCAACGCGTGGTGATCGCGATGGCGATCGCCAACGACCCGGACCTGCTGATCTGCGACGAACCGACCACCGCGCTGGACGTCACCGTGCAGGCGCAGATTCTCGAGGTGCTCAAGAAGGCACGCGACGTCACCGGCGCCGGCGTGCTGATCATCACCCACGACCTCGGTGTGGTCGCAGAGTTCGCCGACCGGGCGCTGGTGATGTACGCCGGACGGGTGGTCGAGTCGGCCGGGGTGAGCGATCTCTACCGAGATCGCCAGATGCCCTACACCATCGGACTGTTGGGTTCGGTGCCGCGACTGGACGCCCCGCAGGGCACCCGGCTGGTGCCCATTCCGGGCGCTCCCCCGTCGCTGGTAGGTCTGGAGCCGGGATGCCCCTTCGCGCCGCGCTGCCCGCTGGCCATCGACGAATGCACAAGCGCGGAGCCCGAATTGATCGAGGTGGGCGCCGAGCACCGGGCCGCCTGCATCCGCACCGACCAGGCGGCCGGGCGCAGTGCCGCCGAAATCTACGGCGTCGACACCCAAAAGGCTGCCGCGACAACCGAGGATTCGACGGTGGTCGTCCGGGTGCGCGACCTGGTCAAGACGTATGCACTGACCAAGGGCGTGCTGCTGCGCCGTACCGTCGGTGAAGTCCGCGCTGTCGACGGCGTCAGCTTCACCCTGCACCAGGGTCGGACGCTGGGCATCGTCGGCGAGTCCGGCTCCGGCAAGTCCACGACGTTGAACCAGATACTGGAACTGGCGACGCCGCAGTCCGGTTCGATTGAAGTCCTCGGCACCGACGTCAGCACCCTTCGCCCGGCGGGCCGCCGGTCACTGCGACGCGACATCCAGGCGGTGTTCCAGGATCCGGTCGCATCGCTGGATCCGCGGCTGCCCGTCTCGGAGCTGCTCGCTGAACCGTTGCGGGCCAACGGGTTCAGCAAAGGCGACACCAATGCCCGGGTGGCCGAGCTGCTGAGCATTGTGGGCCTGCGCCGCGCCGACGCCAACCGATACCCTGCCGAGTTCTCCGGCGGACAGAAGCAACGCATCGGTATTGCGCGGGCGCTGGCCTTGCAGCCCAAGATCCTCGCCCTCGACGAACCGGTGTCCGCTCTCGACGTCTCCATCCAGGCCGGCATCATCAATCTGCTGCTCGACCTGCAGGACCGCTTCAAATTGTCGTATCTTTTTGTTTCTCATGACCTTTCGGTCGTGAAACATCTCGCTCACGATGTGGTGGTGATGTTCCGCGGCGCCGTGGTGGAGCAGGGCGACAGCCGGCAGGTGTTCGACAGTCCACAGCACGAGTACACCCGCCGGCTGCTGAGCGCGGTGCCGCAACCGGAGCCGGGCGATGCATAGCCGGGTGGGCCGTGCGGCGGCGGCCATACTCGCCGCGGCGTTGGTGTTGTGCGGGTGCTCGACGGGCGGGCAGCTGACGCCCGCCGGTCGCGGGACGGTCGGGACCGCGAGCGACATGAACCCACAGAATCCCCAGACGCTGCTCGAGGGCGGCAATCTGCGGCTCGCCCTCATCGACTTTCCGCCCAACTTCAACATCCTGCATATCGACGGGAACTCGTCGGAGGTCGCCGGGATGCTGAAGGCGACGCTGCCCAGCGCCTTCACCATCGGCGCAGACGGCTCGGCGACCGTCAACACCAACTACTTCACCAGCGTGGAGCTCACCGGCACGAACCCTCAGGTGATCACTTACACCATCAATCCCAAAGCGGTCTGGTCCGACGGCAGTCCCATCACGTGGCGCGACATCGCCAGTCAAATCCACGCCACCACGGGCACCGACAGCGCCTACGAGATCGCCACCACCAACGGCGCCGACCGTGTGGCGTCGGTGACCCGCGGGATCGACGACCGGCAGGCCGTCATGACCTTCGCCAAGCCGTACGCCGAGTGGCGCGGCATGTTCGCCGGCAACGGCATGCTGCTGCCCGAAAGTGTGACCGCCACACCCGAGGCGTTCAACAAGGGCTGGCTGGATGCGCCGGGTCTGTCCGCAGGCCCCTTCATCATCAGCACGCTGGACCGGGCCAAACAGCGAATCGTGTTGACCCGCAACCCCAGGTGGTGGGGCACCCGGCCGCGCCTGGACTCCATCACCTACCTGGTGCTCGATGATCCGGCCCGGTTGCCGGCCCTGCAGAACAACACGATCGACGCCACCGGGGTCGCCTCGCTCGACCAGCTCATCATCGCCGAACGCACCAAGGGCATCTCGATCCGGCAAGCGCCGGCGCCGGTGTGGACGCACTTCACCATGAACGGCGCCAACGGCTCGATCCTGTCCGACCAGTCACTGCGGCTGGCGGTCAGCGAAGGCATCGACCGGCGCACCATCGCCGAGGTCGCGCTGCACGGCCTCACCGGTGATCCGGTGCCGTTGAACAACCACATCTTCGTGGCCGGGCAGGAGGGCTACCGAGACAACAGCATCCCGTACGACCCGGAGCGGGCTCGACGCGATCTCGACGCCATGGGCTGGAAACTCAATTCCGGGACCGGCTTCCGCGAGAAGAACGGCCGACAGCTCGTGGTGCGGATGCTCTTCTACGACGCGCAGAGCACCAAGGCCGTCACGCAGATCGCCCAGCACAGCCTCGCCGAGATCGGCGTGAAGCTGGATCTGCAATCACGTTCGGGCAGTGGCTTTTTCCGGGACTACGTCAACGTCGGGGCGTTCGACATCGCGTTGTTCGGCTGGGTGGGCGACGCGTTCCCGTTGTCCGGTCTCACCCAGATCTACGCATCGGACGGGGACAGCAACTTCGGCAAGATCGGCAGCCCCGAGATCGACGACGCGATCGAGCGAACCCTCAGCGAGCTCGATCCCGGCAAAGCCCGGGCGCTGGCCAACGACGTCGACCGGCTCATCTGGACCGAAGGATTCAGCCTGCCGCTGATCCAGTCTCCCGGACCGGTGGCGGTGCGCAGCAAGCTGGCGAATTTCGGTGCCCGGGGGTTGGCGGACCTGGACTACACCGCGATCGGGTTCATGCGCTGAGGCGGTGCAGCAGCGGCGGTACGGCCGCTTCCACGGTGGCCGCCACGTCGATCGCCTTCCACAGCAGGCGCATCGGCAACCGCGCGGGCAGTACGTCCAGTTCCCGCGCCCGCGCGGCCAGGCCCTCGAATTCGCCGCGGCAGACGGCGGCGGCGATCGCCAGGGCCGCGGGCTCCCGAAAGTCCAGCGCGCTGTGCGCCATCGTGGGCAGCCGAAGCAGGACGGCCTGCGGCAGCAGGGCCGCCACGCGCTCGGCCACCGCCGGCGGGGTGACGAGGTCGCGGCCGCCGCCGATCACCACCGTCGGCCAGTTGAATTTCGGCATCTCGGCCGCCAAGTCGTACGGTTCGGCCTCGAAATCGGCCGTCATTTCCATGGTTTCACGCACCGCCACCGCCGGGTCGAGCGGCAGACCGTCGGGTTCGGCGGCGTAATTGAGTTCGCGGAAGGCGATCCGGCTCACCAGGTCGGATTCGTAGCGGTAGGGCACCTTGCGGCTGACACCCATGGTGGTGAAGCGGACCAGCGCCCGCCACAACATCTTTCGTCCGGTGAGCAACAGGTCCAGTTGGTGGTTGAGCATCGGTGCCCCGCCATAGCCGTACACCGTGGCAGCGACCTGCCCCGCCGAGGGGGTCAGCACCCCTGCATCGACGAGACGGCGAACCTTGGGGGCCAGCGACTGCGTCTCGGGGCTGTCACCGCGCAGCAGTACGGCTCGGATCGCCTCGCGCACGGCCACGATGTCGTGGGCGGACAGCACCGGCGAATCCAGGATCATCGCGTGCACCCGGCCCGGATGGCGCACCCCCACACCGGCGGCGAGGTAGCTGCCGTAGGAGGAGCCGTAGATGACCGCCGAGTCCACGTGCGCATCGTCGAGCACCGCGGCCACGTCGTCGACCACCTGATCGACGGTCAAGGCCTGCGGCGGCAGGTCGGCACCCGCGTCGTCGTGCCGCGACATCCCCAACCCGCGGTGCTCGACCATGATGACGTCGAGACCCGCCGCGGCCGCACGGCGACGGAAGCCGTGATACAACCGCAGCGATGCCACACCCGGACCGCCCGGGATGATCACCAGCGGATGCGCCGACTTGTGGCCGGTGCGCACGTAGAACAGGTCGAACTCCTCGTCGCTGCCCGGCGATACCGGCCGGCGCACCGGTCGCACCCCCGGCAACTTCGCCAGTTTGTCGTGCATCCGGCGGCGTTTGGCGTTCATGGTCATCGGCGGCAGCCCGTCATGTGTGTCATTCTGCCCAGATCGGCGGCGCCGCACATGGGCTGCCTCTGGGTCAGCTGCGGATCAGATCCGCGGCCCTTTCCCCGATCAGCACCGACGGGGCATGGGTGTGGCCCCGGATGGTGCTGGGCATGACCGAGGCGTCGGCGACCCGCAGCCCGTCGACTCCGCGAACCCGCAGCTGTGGGTCGACCACGCTGGCTTCGTCACTGCCCATTCGGCAGGTGCCCATCGGGTGATACAGCGTGTGTGAGCAGGTGTTGAGGGCCAGTTCGAGGGTTGCGTCGTCGAGTTGACCGTCGAGTCCGGCGCAGTTGCGCGGCCGTACCACCGGCCCGAGCACGTCCCTGAGCGACGGCGCCTGGGCGATCTCCGCGCAGATCCGCAGCCCCACCATCATGGCGGCGCGATCTCTGGGATCGGAGAGGTAGCGCGGGTCGATGACCGGTTTGTCGTGTGGATCGCCGGACCGCAGCGTGATCTGTCCGCGGCTCTCGGGAGCGACCAGGATCGGCCCGAAGACGACTCCGTGTCCGGCCGCGGGCTGAAGTGCCTCGTCGTAGAAGGGCGCCGGGGCAAAGATCAATTCCAGATCCGGCAGCTCCAGATCGGGGTCGCTGCGGACGAATCCGTAGGCTTCGCCGACGTTGGAGGTGAGCATGCCGCGCCGCCGCAGCAGGTAGTTGATCAACTGCTTCGGCTTCTCGGCGGCGAACAGGCTGTCTTCCTCGACGTCGAAACCCACCGGTGTCACCAGGTGGTCGATCAGGTTCTGACCTACCTCGGGGGCGTGGTGCAGGGTCTCGATGCCGTGCTCGGCAAGATGTTCGCGATCACCGATGCCCGAGAGCATGAGCAGCTGTGGGCTGTTGACGGCGCCGCCGCAGAGCACCACTTCGCGGCGGGCGCGGACGACGGAGGTTTGACCGGCACGCTGGAATTCCGCACCCACCGCCCTGGTGCCCTCAAAGAGGATCCGGGTGGCCGTGGCGTCGGTGAGTAGGCTGAGGTTCTTGCGGCTCATCGCCGGCTTGAGATAGGCGTCGGCGGTGCTGTACCGGGCACCCCGTCGCTGGGTGACCACCGTCTCGCAAAAGCCCTCCGGTGCAGCGGAATTCGGACGCGCGGCCGCATAGCCGCATTCGCGTGCGGCGGCCAGCCAGGCCGCGGTCAGTGCGCGGGGACTGCGCTGGCGGGAAATGTGCAGCGGGCCCGTGACCCCGCTGTCGTCACCGCTGACGAAATGCCACGCGGCGCTGACGTCCTCGATGCGGCGGTAGTACTCGAGCGCTGCTGCAGCGGACCACTGCGGGTCACTGCGCTTGGCCCACTCGTCGTAGTCGGCGCCGAAGCCACGCACCCACATCATCGCGTTCATCGAGGAGCAGCCGCCGAGCACTTTGCCTCGGGGCCAATAGATCTGGCGCCCGTCGAGTCCGGGCTGCGGCTCGGTCAGGTAATCCCAGTCGACCTCGGTTCGGAACAGCTTGGAGAATGCCGCGGGGATCCCGATGAACCGGTTGGTGTCACCCGGTCCGGCCTCCAGGGCGACCACCTCAGTGGCGGGATCGGCGCTGAGTCGATTGATCACGACGGCTCCGGCAGAGCCGGTGCCGATCACTACGTAGTCACACTGAATGTCCATCGGCCATACCTGGTTTGGGGCGTCAGCCGGGCGCTGGGGGTGCGCCCCCACAGGTGGGAGGTGCCCACCCGCTTGCGGGGGCCGGTCGCCGTCATGGGCCGAGTGTATGCCCGGCCGGCTGCGAGCACTATGCGTTCAGATCGATGCGATGCGCACCCGTGACGCCGTCGTATCTGGTCGGGCTACACGTCAGCACAATCACCTGGCCGTGCGCGCCCACGGCATCGAACACCTCACCCATCTTCACCAGCCGGTCCGGGTCGGTGAACCCGAGCGCGTCGTCGACGACAACCGGGACGGCGTCTTCCTTGGCGACCAGAGCCGCGCCCGCCAATCGGGCCAGTATGCCGAGTTGTTCTTTGGCCCCGCCGGACAGCGACTCGTAGGGCACCGTGACGCCGCCCAGCGTGCGGCTCAGGATGCGCAGGTCGCTGTCGACGTCGATCTCGAATGTCGGACCGAATACCGGGCGGCCGAGCCGCTCTAGCTCGGCGCGGTACGGCTCGACATACCGCTTGCGGGTGTCGTCGCGATGACGTCCCATCACCGACCGCAGCAGCTGCGCAGCCCGGGCGCGGTTACCGACCCGCGCATGATGGCTGGTGGCGTGCTCGAGTTCGGTCTGCGCCGCGTCGAGCCTTCCTTTTCGCCCCTCGCTGCGCAGGACGGCGAGCTCGATGCCGATCTCACGCAGGGCGGTGGCCGTGGCGTCGTGACGCTCGCGCAGCGCGTCGGCCACCGTCTGGGCCTCGAGGAGTTCAGCGGCGATCGCATCCGGTCTGGCGTCGGCGAGGGCCCGGTCAAGGGCGGCCACACGGAGCTCGGCGGCCTGCGCGGCCTGACGCTCGGCCTCGGCCTTGACCGCGAATGCGTCGTCACTCACCGACGTCCGCTCCCTCGCCAACCGGGTGACGGCCGCGGCGAATTCGGCCCGCTGCGTGGCGATGTCACTGCTGAGAACCGTGGCGCGAGTTGTTGTCTCGGCCAGGCGACGGGCGGCGGCGGTGGCAAGTTGACGCCGTGTCTCACACTGCGCCTGCGCCGCCTTAACAGCCGCCTCGGCGGCGTCTCGTTCGGCGCGGGCGCCGGCGACATCGGTGGCGAACAGGTCCGGCTCCGCCGGCTGCTCGGCACGCAACCGGGCCAACCTGTCCCGCAGGGCAACCGCGTTCTCGTCACCGCACAATGCGGTCAGGGTCGCGGTGAGCCGATCGCGACTGGCATGCAGCTCACACTGCCGCTGGTGCGCCGCACGCGCCGCCGCGACGTCGGTGACCCCGCCGGCCTCCAGTGCGGCGGCGAGCTCCTGTTGTGCCGCAACGTACTTGGCGCGCACATCGAGGGCGCTCGGACCCGGGGTGACCCGGGTCGTCACTATCCCGGCGATATCGACGTCGGTGGGAGCGGTGGCGGTGATCGACCAGCTGTGCCCGGCCGGCAATGAGACTCGTCGATCGCCGACGGCAAGCTCGATGTCAGCGGCTGCGGTGAACTCCACGACCGCCGACATCATCTCCAGTTGGTCACCGGCGCGGTCCACCGATGTGGCGGCCTGTTCGATGCGGCGCAGCACGTCGTCGGTCAGCGCGATACCGGACAACTCGCTCCGGATCTGGTCGAGCTCGCGTTCGACTCCGTCGATCCTGGTCAGCCTTGCGCTCAACCGGTCGGCTTCGTCCCGCTCCGCGATGCGGTCGAGGGTGCGCCGAGCGGCTTCGGAGCGGTCTTGCGCCTCCGTCAGGATCGCGGCCGCCTCTTCGGCGGCCGCGTCACAGGCTGCGGCGTCTCGCGCCGCCACCGCCTGCTGCTCCGCGGCTTCTTGGGCTTGCGCCGCTAATGTGGCGATCGCTGTTGCGCGAGAATCGATTTCGGCGATCAGCGCGAGGCGGCCGGCGTGCGCGGCGGTCGACGCGGTGCTGGATGCGGTGGCCGCGGCTGCGATCAGGGCGGCTTCGCGCACCTCATCGGTGAGTGCCTTGACGCGATCGGCTGCGGACTGCGCCGCCTCAAGACGCGGAAGAATCGCAGCGCGCTGCTGTGCCAGCTCCGCCGATTGCCGGGTCAGCTCGGCGTGGCGGGACACCCGGTCGTCCACCTCGGCCATGGCCTGTGCGCACGCGGCCGCTGCGGCCTGTGCCTCGTCCAAGCGGGACCGGGCAGCGGCCCACTCCCCGGTGGGGCGGCCGGTCGCCGTGAAATAGCGTGCGTATTCGGCCTCGATCCGCTCGATGAGCAGCGGCTCGGTGGCTGACAGAGCGGCGTCACCTACGGATTGGGACGCGGCGATGTCGAGCGCGCGCGACAACGCATCGCAGCCCGACAGGTCAACCGAAACGGTCGATGCGGCCTGCAGCACCCGCTGGGCACGCCACAATGCGGTGTCGACCGTCTCGGCCAGCATCGCGCATACGCGCTCGTGCGCCTCGTCACCGGTGAGTTGCTCACGGCGCGGCGAGAGCACCGTCAACTCTGTCTCGCACTTCTTGTGGAACCGTTTGCGGTATACGAAACGATAAGGGCCAGTGCTTATTTCGGCGGTCACCTCCGAACCGGCGTCGGAGTGGGCCGGCTTGACCTGCTTGACGTCTTTCTTCGTCGAGCGGTCCTTGGATTCCAGCAGCAGATCGAGCGCCTCGATCATCGAAGACTTGCCGATTTCGTTGGCGCCGTACACCACCACGACTCCGTGCTCGGGGAATTCGATCTCCCGGTGGACAATGCCGCGGTAGTTGCTCAGGACCAGCCGGTGCAACTTCATGCCGCGCCCCGATCAGCCAGGCGCAGCAACAACGCCAGCGCCGCCTGGGCATCGACGGCGTCGTTCGCGCCCGCGCGTGCCGTGGCGACCAACTCTTCGACCGCCGCCGCGGCGAAGCCGCCGATGCCCAGGTCGTCGAATTCGCCGTCCGCGGGTATGACCGCCAGCTCGGTATGCCGTTCCCACAGTCCCAGCCAGGCGAACAGCCGCGAGTATCTGTCGAGGCAGGCATCGAGTGCCGCGCGGTCGGTGACCGTCAGCGACCCTGTCAATGCCAGGCGCACCACGGTGCGGTCCTTGTCGGGCATCAGGTCGAGGTTCAGATCCAGATCGGTGATGCACCGGCTGGTGTCGACCTGGTTGCGCAGCGTGACGAAGCGCCACCGGCCGACGCGACGGGCCTCGACGGTGACCGGGTGTTGCGGATCAGTCTCGTCGATGTCGACGATCAGCACGTGCCCGGGATCGGTCTCCACGTCGTCGTAATTGGTGACCTCCGGCGACCCGGAATACCAGACCCGGCCGCTGTGGCCGACCTTGGTGAGCGAATGCTTGTCACCGAGGGCGACGTAGTGGATGACGTTGTCCGACAATGCTTTTTCGACACCGCCGAGCCGGATCAGCGATGGCTTCGCGCGGTCGGGATCGAGTACGTCGACGCCACCGTGAGCGACAAGCACACGTGTGACATCGGCGGGGGGCAGCCCGTCCAGCACTTCGGCGACCAGATCGGTGGTGGGCGACTTCGACCGCCACGGTGCCGCGACCAGCTGCACTCCGGGCCGTATCTCGTGCACACCGGCCCGGTCCAGCACCACGACGTTGTCCGGGCATTCAGCCGTGAACAGTGCGCCGGTGTAGACCGACGACGCATCCAGCGGATCGTGATTGCCCGGCAGCAGGTAGACGGGAATATCGATGGCGCGCATGGCTTCCAACGACTGGCCGATCACCTGCGGGGCGAGTTGATTGTGCTCGAAGACGTCGCCGGCCACGACGACGAACTCCGCGCCCACCTCGGCGGCCAGCGCAGCCAACCCGGCCACCGCGTCGCGGCGGGCCGCCGAATAGCGGGGCTGGGCATCACCGGCAAGGAAGTGACGGGTCATGCCCAGTTGCCAGTCGGCGGTGTGCAGGAACCTCATGCCGTCGACCCCCTTCGTGAGCGTGATTGACGTTGCTTCGGGAGTGTATGGCTGGGTGCCGACAAGTCCCGGGACGTCGGCCGGAGGGTCTGGTCAGATGCGCCGGAGGCAATCACCTCCGCCCGGGCGCGCGCAGAGGTACGGCGCTACGCCGCCGCGGTCGGCATTTTGCGCACCCGCACCGCAGCCGGGACGTCGCAGTGGATACCGTGAGCCGGTGGCTGAACCGCACACCCTGATCCTGATGCGGCATGGAAAGTCGGCGTACCCCGACGGGGTACCCGACCATGAGCGACCACTGGCCCCGCGCGGTCAGCGCGAGGCCGGTTTGGCGGGCGACTGGCTGCGCGCCAACTTGCCTACGATCGACGCGGTGTTGTGCTCGACGGCCACCCGTACCCGAGAGACCCTGTCTTGCGCCGGCATCGGCGCGCCGGTCCGCTACCTCGGGCGACTGTACGGCGCCACCCCGGGCGCCGTGATCGACGAGATCAACCGGGTGGACGACGATGTCGCCGCCCTGCTGATCGTCGGGCACGAACCGACGACATCCTCGTTGGCGCTCATCCTTGCGGACGTCGACAACAGCAATACCGCTGCGGCAGAGAGCATCTCGGTGAAGTACCCGACGTCAGCAATCGCCGTGCTGCACGTCCGGGGCCGGTGGGCCGACGTGCAACCCGGCAGCGCCGCGCTGGTCGACTTCCACGTGCCGCGTTAGCACGATCAGCCGGGCAGGCCTGCCGCGCCGGCGCCTCCCGCAGTCCCGTTGCCTCCGGCGCTACCCTGAACGGACCCCGTGCCACCCTGACCGCCCGCACTGCCTGCTCCGCCGGTTCCGCCCAGGCCGCCGACGCCACCGCCGCCAACGACACCGCGGCTACCCACACTGCCAAGCAGTCCGCCGGCTCCCCCGGTAGCGCCAGCGGCGCCGCCAGCGCCGCCGTTGCCGCCAGTGCCGCCAACGCCGCCGTCGCCACCGCTGCCGCCGTCTCCCCCTTTGAATACGGGCGACGTTGCTGGGGGTGCAGAGGCCGCTCCACCGACCCCACCGGCTCCACCGACCCCGCCGTAGCCACCGGCCCCACCGGCTCCACCGAGCCCGCCGTCACCGCTGGCACCGCCGTTTCCGAACAGTCGCCCGGCGGCGCCGCCGTCACCGCCCTGGCCACCAGCACCGCCGACGCCGCCCACCCCACCGTTGCCGCCGGCGTTGCCGGCACCCCCGACGCCCCCAAAAGCTTGGCTGTTGACACTGGCGGTGGCAGCGTTGCCGCCGGCACCACCTCCACCGCCGGACCCACCCGGGGCCCCGGCACCGCCGGCCCCACCGATACCTCCGCTGCCGCCGGTACCACCGTTACCCACGAAGAATCCACCTGCTCCACCGTGTCCACCGGCACCACCGATTCCTCCGTTGCCCCCGGCCGTGCCGGCGGCACCACCGCCACCCTGTCCGCCGTCACCGCCGATATTCAGATTTCCGTTGCTCGCGGCTCCGCCGGCACCGCCGACACCCCCCGCGAAGCCAGGAGACAAGCCCACGACGCCATCGCCACCGTTACCGCCGTGGGCGGTGGTGCCGCCGGGAAGCACCATCGCTGCGCCGCCGGATCCGCCCGCACCGCCGTCAGTCCCACCGTCACCGCCATCTCCGCCGGTGGCCAGCGTTACGCCCGTCCCGTTGAGCGCGGTACCGCCGACACCGCCGGTTCCGCCGGTCAGACCACCGCCACCGGGGCTGCCGGTGCCGCCCCCAGTCGCAGTGATCGAGCCCGTTGTCGCCGTCGCCGTACCCCCGCCCGTGCCGGTGGCTGCGGTGCCGGCCGGGGTGGGATTGACACCGGAAGCACCGGTGAGGCCGGTACCGCCCTGCCCGCCCGCCCCGCCGTCACCGAACAAAACTGCGCTACCCCCGTCACCTCCGCGACCGGGGAGACCGCCATTGACGGCAGCGAGCGCGGCACCACCCTGGCCGCCGGCTCCGCCGTTGCCGTACAGCATCCCGCCGGCACCGCCGCTTCCGCCTGGTTGCCCCGGCCCGCCCAATCCGCCGACCCCTCCGTTGCCGAACAGTCCAGCGGCTCCGCCGCTACCACCGGCCCGGCCTGAACCGCCGGAACCGCCGTTACCGCCGTTTCCCCACAACAAGCCGCCGGGTCCGCCGGCTTGGCCCGAGCCCGGGGCGCCGTTGGCGCCGTTGCCGATCAGCGGGCGAGCAAGCAGCGCCTGAGTGGGCGCATTCACCAGGCCCAGGACACCGTCTTGGACCACCTGCAAGGGCGAAGTGTTGGCCGCTTCAGCACCGGTATAAGCACTTCCGGCCATTGTCAACGCGTCGACGAAGTGGGTCTGGAACGCCACAGCCTGCGCCCCCAGTGCCTGATACGCCCGACCGTGGTCTGCGAACAGCGCCGCGATCTGGGTAGACACTTCGTCGGCGGCGGCGGCCACCACTCCGGTCGTAGCTGCCGAGGCAGTCCCGTTAGCCGCACCGACTGCTGAGGCCAAGCCGGCTAGATCCTTTGCCGCAGAAGACAATTCCGGTGGCAACGTAATGAGGTACGACATCGACGTCACTCCTTGGGGTTATCGATGACCACGAAGAGGAGTCGATGCTATAGCCCAAATTGGGGCGAGCAGACGGGTTTGGACAAACCCCGCCCCGAGAGTGCTAGCCAGCTCTGCCCCTTAGGCGTTGGTCGCCAGCGTCAACTCCATGAGCTTGAGCGCCTGTCCACACGCATCGATGCCGGGCGCCTGCGGATTGACCCACCAGCCGACGACGCCGGCCGCGTCGCTGGCGACACCGCAGGCCCCGTTGGGATCGTTGGGCCGCATCACAATCGAGTCGATGCCCTGGATGGAGCGGGTCTCGACCTGATACTTCAGCCCCTCGGCGACTTTGCGCTCGTTGTTCAGGCTGCCCTGCTCGAACCAGAACCGGGTGATGTCGATCAGGCCGGCCGGGTTGGCGGCCTGCCAGCGGCAGATGGCCCCGACGAACGTGCTCTGAATGTCCAGCGGATCGGCACCCACCGTCTTGGCGAGGATGTCGGTGGTCAGGACCTCGCACTCCTTGAGGAGGTTGGGATATTGCCGTTCGGAGTTGTCGTTGCGCGGGACACCGGCTCCTCCCGCCTTCATCGCCTTGCCGTCGACAGACTTGGTACACCCGGTCAGCACCATCAGCACGGTGATCAGCGCGGCAGTCACGGTCAGCAGGGCTCGCATCCGCCGGCTCATTTCGAGTTCGCAATCGATTGACGGGCCAGTTCCTTCGCGATGTCACAGGCCGGGGGGAACGGCTTCTGGCTGAAGCTCACCGACCATTCGATGAAGTCGTCGGCGAACTGGATGCCGACCTCACACAGCGAGTCACCCAGGCTGGGCTCGTTGCCCACGGCGATGAATCCACCGTGACCGTTGATGTTGATGTCCTCGACGCTGGCCCGCGACAACTCCTCGGTCTTGCGTTCACGTCCGATCGGGCTGCCGCGGTACCAGGAGAAGGAGAAGTGGGGCCCGGAGATCCCGCCGCCGGCCAGCCACTGGCAGCCCACGGAGTTCTTCGCGGTGTTGACCAACCCGGAGATCCTGGTCAGCTGGGTCACCGTCTCGTCGCTGACGCCACCGCACTGCGGGAAGAACGGCCCGTGCTTGCCATCGGCGCTCCCCGACGTCGACGGAACCGGTCCGCCGGGCTTGTTGTCGTCGGAACCGGAGCACCCCGCGACTCCGGAAAGCAGGGCCACCGAGGCCCCGACCGCCGCGACCCGCCGCCAGGCAGGCCCCGCCCAATTACGCCGCACCACTACCCACCATTTCTCCAGGCTGCCGCCGCTCCACACGATGCACTGTAGCCGCAGCCCCACGGGTCAACCACCGACACGCCACTTGATCAGGCATTTCGGGACGACGTGCACGCCCCGGCCGCGCCTGTTATTGCGCAGCACTGACGGCCCGGTGTGACACAGTTACCCCATGCTCCTGGCACTGCTGCGCCAGTACATCCTGCCGTATCGCGCGATGGTGGCGGTGTTGATGGTGCTGCAGTCAGTCAGCACACTGGCTTCGCTGTACCTTCCCACCGTCAACGCCGCGATCATCGACGACGGCGTCTCCAAGGGCGACGCGGCCACCATCATGCGACTCGGGGTGGTCATGCTTCTTGTCACCGGGCTGCAGGCGCTTTGTGCGGTGGGGGCCACGTACTTCGGCTCGCGGACCGGAACCGGCTTCGGCCGCGATCTGCGGGCAGCAATGTTCGACCAGGTGCTGCGCTTCTCCGAGCACGAGACGGCTCGATTCGGTGCACCGACGTTGTTGACCCGCAGCACCAACGATGTGCGGCAGATCGTGTTCCTGGTACAGACGAGCGCCACCGTGCTGGTCACCGCACCGATCATGTGCGTCGGCGGCGTCCTCATGGCCATCCATCAAGAGGCGGCGCTGACCTGGCTGCTGCTGGTCAGCGTCCCGGTGATGGCAGTCGCCAACTACTGGATCATTTCGCACATGCTGCCGCTGTTCCGCAGCATGCAGAGTCTGATCGACGGCATCAACAGGGTGATGCGCGACCAGCTCTCCGGCGTGCGGGTGGTCCGGGCGTTCACCCGCGAGCAATTCGAGCGCGACAGGTTCGCTCAGGCCAACATGGCGCTGTCCAGCGCCGCCCTGGGTGCGGGCAACTGGCAGGCGCTGATGCTCCCCGTGACCACCCTGACCATCAACCTGTCCAGCGTCGCGCTGATCTGGTTCGGCGGCCTGCGCATCGATTCAGGACAGATGCAGGTGGGATCGCTGATCGCGTTCCTGTCGTACTTCGCCCAGATCCTGATGGCGGTGTTGATGGCGACGATGACGTTGATCGTGTTGCCGCGGGCAGCCGTCTGCGCCGAACGCATCACCGAAGTGTTGTCCACCACGCCGGCCATCGTGAGTCCACCACAACCGAAGTTCCCGGCGCATCCGATCACCGGTCTGGTGCAGTTGCAGGACCTGACCTTCAGCTATCCGGGAGCCGATTACCCGGTGCTGCAGGACATCTCGCTGACCGCGCGGCCCGGTACCACCACCGCGATCGTCGGCAGCACCGGGTCGGGAAAGTCGACGCTGGTGTCACTGATCTGCCGCCTCTACGACGCCACCGCCGGGAAGGTCGTGATCGACAGCATCGACGTCCGCGACTACGACACCGCACGACTCTGGTCCGCGATCGGGTTGGTGCCGCAGCGCGGCTACCTGTTCACCGGCACCGTCGCCGACAACCTGAGGTATGGCGCGCTGCCGGGGCAGCCGGTCACCGACGAGCAGATGTGGGAAGCGTTACGCATCGCGGGGGCAGCTGATTTCGTACGGCCGCACGGGCTGCAGATGCGCGTCGCACAGGGTGGCATCAACTTTTCCGGCGGCCAGCGTCAGCGATTGGCGATCGCGCGCGCGGTCATTCGTCGCCCCGCCATTTACCTGTTCGACGACGCATTCTCCGCACTCGACGTCCACACCGATGCACGGGTGCGCAGCGCACTGCGCGAAGAGGCCGCAGCTGCCACGATAATCATTGTGACGCAAAGGATTTCATCTGCAGCCCAGGCCGACGAGGTGATCGTGGTGGATAAGGGCCGGATCGTCGGCGCAGGCAGCCACGGATCGTTGCTGACCGACTGCCCCGCCTATAGGGAATTCGCCGCCTCGCAGGCCGTGAGTGCCGGGGGAGTGCCGTGAACGCACCGATGGCCACCCGCCCACGCGGCGCCGCCCCGGCGCCGCCCGACACGCGCTCGCGCGATTTCTGGGGGTCGTCACGTCGGCTGGTGGGACGGCTGTCCCCGCATCGCCGGCTGAGCCTCGCCGTCATCTCGCTCGGGATCGCCGGCACCGCCATCGGGGTGATGGTTCCCCGGATTCTCGGGCACGCAACCGATCTGCTGTTCAACGGCGTGGTCGGCCGCCGGTTGCCGTCGGGTGTCACCAAGGCCCAGGCCGTAGCCGAGGCCCGGGCGCGCGGCGACACGGCTTTTGCCGACCTGCTTTCCGGGATGAATGTGGTACCGGGTCAGGGAGTGGACTTCGGCGCGGTGGCGCGCACCTTGATCCTGGCCTTCTGCCTGTATCTTGTTGTCGCGGCGATGCTTTGGGGTCAGGCGCGACTGTTGAACGTCACCGTGCAGCGAACCATCACCCGGCTGCGCGCCGATGTCGAGGACAAGTTGCACCGCCTGCCATTGTCGTACTTCGACCGACAACAGCGCGGGGAACTGCTCAGCCGGGTCACCAACGACATCGACAACATGCAGACGTCGTTGTCGATGACGATCAGCCAACTGGTGACGTCGATTCTGACCGTGCTCGGCGTGCTGTTCATGATGGTCTGGATTTCGCCGTTGCTCGCACTGATCACCGTGTGCACCGTTCCGCTCTCGTTGTGGGCCACCCGGGCGATCACCCGCCGTTCGAAACGGCTGTTCATGGCGCACTGGGCCAGCACGGGCCGGCTCAACGCCCACATCGAAGAGACTTACAGCGGATTCACGGTGGTCAAGACCTTCGGCCACCAGGACGCCGCGCTCACCCAGTTCCACCAACTCAACGACGATGTCTACCAGGCCAGCTTCGGCGCCCAGTTCTTTTCCGGACTGGTCGGGCCGGTAACGGGGTTCATCGGCAACCTGGGCTACGTGGCCGTCGCCGTGATCGGCGGCCTGCAGATCGCCGCCGGGCAGATCACGCTCGGCAGCATCCAGGCGTTCATTCAGTACGTGCGCCAGTTCAACACTCCGGTGGGTCAGGTTGCCGGGATGTACAACACCCTGCAGTCCGGCGTGGCGAGCGCCGAGCGGGTGTTCGAGCTGCTCGACGAGCCCGAAGAGCCCCCGGATCCCGCAACAGAAATCGAAACCCCGACGGGACCGGGACGGGTCGAGTTCGAACACGTGAGATTCGCCTACCACCCCGGCCACCCGGTGATCCACGATCTGTCGCTGGTGGCCGAACCGGGTAGCACGGTGGCGATTGTCGGGCCGACCGGTGCCGGCAAGACCACCCTGGTGAACCTGCTGATGCGGTTCTACGACGTCGACTCCGGCCGCATCCTGATCGACGGCGTGGATATCGCCACCCTCAACCGGCATGCGTTGCGTTCGCGGATCGGCATGGTGTTGCAGGACACCTGGCTGTTCGACGGCACGATCGAGGAGAACATCGCCTACGGCCGCCCGGATGCGACCAAGGCCGAAATCGTGGCCGCGGCCGAGGCGGCCTACGTGGACCGGTTCGTGCACACCCTGCCGGCCGGCTATCAGACCCAGATCAGCGGGGGCGGGGGCAACATCAGCGTCGGCGAAAAACAGCTGATCACGATCGCCCGGGCGTTCCTTGCCCGCCCGCAACTGCTGATTCTGGACGAGGCGACCAGCTCGGTCGACAGCCGCACCGAGCTGCTCATCGCGCGAGCCACCGGCGAACTCCGCCGCGACCGAACGAGTTTTATTATCGCCCATCGCCTTTCGACGATCCGTGATGCCGATCGGATCGTCGTCGTGCAGGCGGGCAGGATCGTGGAACAAGGCAGCCACGCCGCACTGCTGGCCGCGCGCAGCGCCTACTACGAGATGACGCTGGCCTGACCGTTGGTTGCCACACGGTTCTACGATGATCGGCGCTGCCGCAAAACGAGTTGCCGAACAAGCGGATTCGGCCACACCCCGGCAGCGGCTCACTAAGCTCAGTGGTCGGCTGTTGACTGTCGGGCGCGGCGATGACTATGCAGGAAACAGCTGTGGGCCAACATTAGGAGATGTCGATGAAGCTTCCGCCTCACGCCTTCCGGCAACGATTGCTCACCGCCGCAGCTGCCGCCCTGGCCGTCGTACTCGTGGTCGGCGGATGCGGCGGAAAGGCCACCGACGGCGCCAAATCCCCGGGCAGCACGGCCAATGCCACCAGCGGTGAAGCCGCGACCCTGCTCAAGCAGGCCGCCGACGTGATGCGCAAAACCACCGGCATGCACGTGAGCGTCGCCGTCGAAGGCGACATCCCCAATATCCGGGTGACCAAGCTCGAGGGCGATGTCTCCAACACTCCCCAGACCGTCGCCACCGGCGTCGCCACGGTACTGGTGGGCAGCAGGAGCGAAGAGGCACACTTCGTCTTCGTCGACGGGCATCTCTATTCGGACCTGGGACAACCGGGTTCCTACACCGACTTCGGCAACGGCGCCTCGATCTACCACGTCTCGGTGCTGCTGGATCCCGACAAGGGCCTGGCCAACCTGCTGGCCAACCTCAAGAATGGTGCGGTGGCGGGCAGCCAGCAGGTGAACGGCGTCGCGACCACCAAAATCACCGGAAACTCATCCGCGAGCGACATCGCGACGTTGGCGGGCACCCGGGTGACAGATGAGAACGTCTCGACAGTGCCGACCACCGTGTGGACCGCGTCAGACGGCTCCTCCCACCTGGTGCAGATCAAGATCTCCCCCACCGCAAACACTTCGGTGACGTTGACCTTGTCCGACTGGGGCAAACAGGTCACCGCAACCAAGCCAGTCTAGCGCCGGCACTCGGAAAGGTAGGACTTCGCATGACGACGACCACCCGTCGGCAGCGGTTAGCGGTCGCCGCTGTCCGCGTGGCCACCGCCGCCGCCCTGGCGGTAGCACTGGCCCCCACCGCTGCGGCGGCCGATTCCTACGGCGCGATCGCATACTCCGGCAACGGTTCCTGGGGACGATCGCACGCGTATCCCACGAAGGCGGCAGCCGAGGCGACGGCGGTGAAATCGTGTGGCTACCCCGACTGCAAGGTACTGACCACCTTCACCGGCTGCGGCGCCGTCGCGGCCAAAGACCACGACTACAAGGGTGGAGTGGGGCCCGACCTGAGCGCTGCCATGAAAGACGCGCTGAGCAAGCTCCCCGGCAGCTATATCGACACCTGGGCCTGCAACTGAGGATCCGCCGCAGTCAGCTGATCACTTCAAGAATTCGTAGAGATAACAGATAGGCCAACGTCAGAGCCTTTTCTCAACAGGCCGTCCGCGGAAAGCGGAGCGAGCACTTCACGAGAAAAGGACAAGACCATGATGAGGCTGAGGATCTCCTCGATCGCAAAGACCGCGTTGTTGGCCACCGTTGCCGGAGTGGTAGCGCTGGGACTCGCCGGGCCGGCCGAAGCTTCGGCGGGCTCCACCATGTACGGCGACCCGACCGCCGCCGCCAAGTACTGGCGGCACCAGAAATACGACGACTGCGCCATCATGTCCAGCGCTGACGTGGTCGGGCAGATCACCGGCAAGCTCCCCTCCGAGCGGTCCATCATCAAGGTCGCCCAGAGCACCCCCAGCGTGTCACACCCCGGTTCGATCTACGTCAAGCCCGCCGACAAGAACGACCCCAACTCAGGGATGGGCACCGACCCGGACGACCTGCCGACACTGCTGGCGCACTACGGAATTCACGCCACCAACACCGACGCGGACAACGCCGGCAAGACCGGGGTCGCCACCGGCATGGAAGCTCTGGAGCAGTACCTCGGCAGCGGCCACGCCGTCATCGTCGGGCTCAACGCCGAGATGATCTGGAACCAGCCGATCGAGAACCGCGGCAACGACGGCCAACCGCGTGCCGACCATGCGGTGGTGGTGACCGGAGTCGACACCGCCAACGGCGTCGTGCACCTCAACGACAGCGGCAACGAGAACGGCCGCGACGAGCAGATCCCGATGGCGGTGTTCGTGAAGGCCTGGGCCACCAGCAACAACTTCATGACCGTCACGCAGGAAACGCACAAGTGATCTGAGCAATCGGCGGGCAGCCACCCAATTGGGTTGGCTGCCCGCTGTTTTGTCACCGCACGGCGGCTGGGCACCGCCACCCGATCGCTCCAAGAATTTCTGGAGATAACAACCAGGTCTGGCCTCGAACCTTTCTCCATGAGCAACAAGATCGCCGCCGCCAAGGCCGGCCTGCTGACACTGGTGACGGGCGCGCTGGTCCTGGGACTGGCCGCCCCCGCCGACGCGTCCGCGGAGCGCACCATGTACGGCAATCCCGCGGCAGCCGCCAAGTGGTGGCGCTACCAGAAATACGACGACTGCGTGCTGATGGCCAGCGCCGACGTGATCGGTCAAATGACCGGTGCGGAGCCCTCCGAGCGCGCCATCATCAAAGTGGCCCAGTCCACGCCGAGCACCAGACACCCCGGCTCCATCTACATCCCACCGGCCGACCCGCAGAACCCGAATTCGGGCAACGGCACCAGCCGGCTGGACATCCCGGCATTGCTGGGCAGCTACGGCATCGGGGCGAAGACGACCGATCAGGACGAGGCGGCGAACAACGGGGTCGCCACGGGGATGCAGGCTCTCGAGGAGTACCTCGGCAATGGGCACGCGGTCATCGTCAGCGTCAACGCCGAAATGATCTGGGGTGAGCCCATCGACAGCAAGGATGACGACGGCAACCCGGTAGCCGACCACGCGGTGGTGGTGACCGGTGTCGACACCGGCAACGGCGTGGTGCACCTAAATGACAGCGGCAACAAGAACGGGCGCGACGAGCAGATCCCCTTGGGCCTGTTCACCAGGGCCTGGGCCACCAGCCGATTCTTCCTGGTGGTCACCGGCGCAACCGTCAAGTGAGTGCGGGTCAGCATGAGCACCAACGCAATTCGACTCGGCGTCCGATGATCGCTTTGGCGGCAACGGCATTTCGCGGATCGATACGGCGCCGATTTCGGGCGACGTGCCCGACCGGGTGGGCGAGGATCCACGAACTTCGCGCCACAATGCTTCAGAATGACAAGCGATGCGGGACCCGCCGTGACGGGACCCGCAACGTCCAAGACACAATGATGAGGAAGGTCGCCGTACTGGCACCTCGCTGTTCGGAAGGCATCGGAATGCCGCAGAGGACCCGGAATGGCTGGTAGCGCGATGGTGGACAAACATCTCGAATTCGGTGTGCTCGGACCGCTGGAGATGAGCATTGACCGCACTCTGGTGGGGCTGGGCACACCCAAGCAGCGGGCCGTGCTGGCCATGCTGGTCATCAACCGCAACCGCCCGGTCGGCGTCGACACGCTGATCACGGCGCTCTGGGACGAATGGCCACCGTCCGGCGCGCGCGCCAGTATCCATTCCTACGTGTCCAATCTGCGCAAGCTGGTCAGCGCCGCCGGAGTCGACCCACGACTGGTCCTGGCCGCGGCGCCGCCGGGCTATCGGCTGACCATCCCGGAAAACACCTGCGATCTCGGCCGCTTCATCGCCGAGAAGACGGCCGGGGTTCACGCCGCCGCGGCGGGCCGTTTCGAGGAGGCCAGTCGGCACCTGTCGGCTGCGCTCAGCGAGTGGCGCGGACCGGTGCTCGACGACCTGCGGGACTTTCAGTTCGTCGACTCGTTCGCCACCGCCCTGGTCGAGGACAAGATCATCGCGCACACCGCCAAGGCCGAGGCGGAGATCGCGTGCGGACGGGCGTCGGCGGTGATCACCGAACTCGAGGCGCTGGTGGTGGAACACCCCTACCGGGAGCCGCTCTGGACGCAGTTGATCACGGCGTACTACCTGACCGACCGCCAGTCCGACGCCCTGAACGCCTATCGACGGGTCAAGACGACCCTGGCCGACGACCTCGGCATCGATCCCGGCCCCACCCTGCGGGCACTCAACGAGCGGATCCTGCGGCAGGAAACCCTCGACGTGAAGCAAAACGCCAAAGTGACCGCGGTCGGAACCGTCACGGTGCTCGACAAGCGCACCATGGCCGCCACCCAGAAGGTCGCCGCCTACCTGCATGACGTTGCGACCGGACGCGACTACCCGTTGCGCTCGGCGGCGACCCGGATCGGCCGTCTCAGCGACAACGACATCGTCCTGGACAGCGCGAACGTCAGCCGCCACCATGCCGTCATCGTCGATACCGGGACCAACTACATCATCAACGACCTGCGTTCGTCCAACGGTGTGCACGTGCGGCACCAGCGCATCCGTACCGCCGCCACCATCCACGACGGCGACCACATCCGGATCTGCGATCACGAATTCACGTTTCAGATTGCCGCGCACACCCAGGCCTGACGCACCGGCCGGCGGCCACATCAACGGGCAACGGGCACAAAGTTTTTGACGCTTTTGGAGACAGGGGCAGGCGGCCGGCCGGCTTGTTGCGGGCCGCGGCTGGCCAGCTGGCGTCCAAGTTGCGGGGTGGCCGTTGCCACAAGACTTTTCACGACCGGTGGTCATCCAACTGTTTGTCGGACCCGACCGGTACCGTTCACGCACGGCAAGATGTGTGGTTTTTTGGCTGACGGTATTGGCAGTCTTATTGGCAAGCTCCCACCGGCCCGATTACCGTCATGGTTGCTGAATTCGGTGGTTGCTCTCAATGCGCTACCTGGGGGCGGTTGATAGTGTCGGCGGGATTCGGGTTGTTTGAGGAGGATCATCAATGAGCGAGGCATCAGACTCGCGAGTGGGCTCGACGTTCGGGCCCTACCAC
>NZ_JCALCX010000039.1:0-41909 GCF_059812565.1 Mycobacterium sp. NGS49
GGCGGGGCGCAGCGACTACAGCTCGACCGGGTACACCGGCTCGCTGATCTGCGGCACCACGCTGTGCTCGACAAAAATCGCGTGCCACAGCATGAAGATCAGCATCGTCCACAGCCTCCGGCTGTGATCGCTGTCGCCCACCCGGTGTTCGTCGAGCATCTGCCGTACCGCGGCCAGGTCCACCAGGTGGCCGGCCTGCGAGGCCCCCACCATCTCGTACGCCCATTCCTGCAGCTCGCCGGCGCGCAGCCAATGCCGGATGGGTACCGGAAAACCGAGTTTGGGCCGGTTCAGCACGTGTGCGGGCACGATGGGTTCCAGCGCGCGCCGCAGGGCGTACTTGGTAGTGGTCCGGGTGATCTTGGCCTGATAGGGCAGCCGTGCAGCCACCGCGAACACCTCGGGATCCAGAAACGGCACCCGCAGCTCCAGCGAATTGGCCATGGTCATCTTGTCGGCCTTGACCAGGATGTCACCGCGCAGCCAGGTGAACAGGTCGAGATGTTGCATCCGGGCCACCGGATCCCAACCGGCCGATTCGGCGTAGATGGACGCTGTCACGTCGGTATGCGTCCAGTCCTCCCGAAATCGCGGCAGTACGCCGCGCAACTGTTCGTCGGAGAAACTGCGGGCATTGCCGTAGTAGCGCTCCTCGAGCGTCAGCGATCCGCGATGCAGCAGGCTCTTGCCGCGCATGCCGTCGGGCAGCGGCTTGGACACCCGTCCCATCGACCGCCGCACCGACCGCGGCAGGTAATCGAACGGTTTCAGCGACAGCGGCTCCCGGTAGATCGTGTAGCCGCCGAACAGTTCGTCGGCGCCTTCACCGGACAGCACGACCTTGACGTGCTTGCGTGCCTCGCGGGCGACGAAGAAGAGCGGGACCAGCGCCGGGTCGGCCACCGGTTCGTCGAGGTACCAGACAATCTCGGGCAGCGCGGTCACGAACTCCTCAGCGCTGACCACCTTGGCGATGTGGCGGGCGCCGATCGCCTCCGCGGATGCCACCGCGACGTCGAGTTCGGAGAAGCCTTCACGCTCGAAACCGGTGGTGAATGTGATCAGGCGCGGGTTGTGCCGGATCGCCAGGGCGGCGATTGCCGTGGAATCGATGCCGCCGGACAGAAACGACCCGACGGTGACGTCTGCGCGCATGTGTTTGGCGACCGAATCCTCCAGCACCGCGGTGATCTCGTCGTAACGCGCCTGTTCGGTGCCTGACCTGATCGGCACCGCAGCGAATTTCGGGAAGAAGTAGCGGGTGACCACCGGGTCGGCTCCCGGCTGGATCCGGGCGTAGCAACCCGACTCGAGCCGGCGCACACCCCGGTGCAGCGTTTCGGGTTCGGGCACGTACTGCAGGACCGTGTAGTGCTGCACGGCCCGCTCGTCGATCGCTCCGTCGAAGCCCACCAGGTCGGCGAGGTCGAGCAGGCATTTTTTCTCACTGGCCAGCGCGGTGCCGCCAAACCCGGTCGCCATGAACAGAGGCTTGATGCCGAACGGGTCGCGGGCGCAAAACAGCTCGCGCGTGACCGTGTCCCACAGCGCGAAGGCGAACATGCCGCGCAACCGCTTGAGCACGCCGGTGCCCCAGAAGTGGAACCCCGCGACGATGGCTTCCCCGTCGCCGTCGGTGGCGAAGACCGCGGCGTGCCGGGCGCGCAGTTCCTCACGCAGCTCGAGGTAGTTGTAGATCTCGCCGTTGAACACCAGCACGTAGCGGTCGGGTGCCTCCGGCGGCCCCCAGCGCAGGGGTTGGTGGGAATGCGCGATGTCGATGATGCAGAGCCGGTTGAACCCGAATACCACCGAACCGTCGGCGTCCGGGTCGGCCCAGGTGCCTGGTTCGTCTGGCCCGCGGTGTCGCATCAGGTGTGATGCGCGGGCTATCGCGCCGTCGGCCTGCGCGGCACACGCCGCGGCAGCATCGGCTCCGTCGGGGCCCTCTGGGGCCGCCGGAGCGGCGACGAAGGCCAGCAGTCCACACACGGCGCCCCAGTATGCCGCACTATCGGCGACCTTGTGATGTCGCCGTGCATGCCGCACCCGGCGGGTCGCGGTGACCAGGCAGTCGCCCGCGGGAGCGGTGTGGTCTACGCTGCGTAGTATTCGACATCGGAGTTAGACCGAGTTAGCGAAAGGCCAGTCGGCCCAGCTTGCGATACAGGAGGCGTCAACGTGACACGTCGCGGGCAAGATAGTTCGCAGAGCTTGTCGCAGTGCAGGTCTCGGCACCGTTCCGGAAAGGCGCGTGGCCTGTCCCGCCGTTCTCGTCCGCTGGCGCTCACCGTGGCCCTGGGCGTGCTGGCGCTCACCCTCAGTGGCTGCTCCTGGCAGGATGCGCTGGCGCTCGGCTGGCCGACGGGTATTACCCACGAAGGCCAACTCAACCGGCAGCTGTGGATCGGGGCCGTCATCGCCTCGCTGGTCGTTGGCGTCATCGTGTGGGCGCTCATCTTCTGGGCGTGCGCGTTCCACCGGAAGAAGAAGACCGATGACGACCTGCCGCGGCAATTCGGCTACAACATGCCGCTGGAGTTGGTGCTCACCGTCACGCCCTTCCTGATCATCTCGGTGTTGTTCTATTTCACGGTCGTGGTGCAAGAAAAGATGACGCACCTGGCCAAGGACCCCGAGGTGGTAATCGACATCACTTCGTTCCAGTGGAACTGGAAGTTCGGCTACCAGCGGGTCGCGTTCAAAGACGGCACGTTCAACTACGACGGTGCCGACGAGGCCAAGAAGAAGGCGATGACCTCCAAGCCGGAGGGCAAGGACCGCCACGGTGAGGAAATCGTCGGGCCCGTCAAGGGACTCAACACCGAGGACCGCACCTATCTGAACTTCGACAAGGTCGAGGTGCTGGGTACCAGTACCGAGATCCCGATCCTGGTGCTGCCGGCCCACAAGCGCATCGAGTTTCAGATGGCGTCAGCTGACGTGATCCACGACTGGTGGGTGCCGGAATTCCTGTTCAAGCGCGACGTGATCCCGAACCCGGAGGCGAACCACTCCGAGAACCGTTTCCAGGTCGAGGAGATCACCAGGACCGGCGCGTTCGTCGGGCACTGCGCCGAGCTGTGCGGCACCTATCACGCGATGATGAACTTCGAGGTGCGGGTGGTGGAGCCCAACGACTTTGTCGCCTACCTGCAACAGCGGATTGCCGGCAAGACCAATGCCGAAGCCCTGCAGGCGATCAACCAGCCGCCGCTGGCGATCACCACACATCCGTTCGAAACCCGCCGCGGCGAATTGGCCCCGAGCCCAAGAGGTTAGGACAACTCATGCACATCGAAGCCCGGTTGTTCGAGTTCATCGCCGCATTCTTCATAGTGGTGACGGTGCTCTACGGCGTGTTGACCGCCGTGTTCTCCCCCGGTGGGGTCGAGTGGGCCGGCACCACCGCGCTGGCGTTGACGGCCGGTTTGGCGCTGATCGTGGCCACTTTCTTCCGGTTCGTGGCCCGTCGCCTCGACACCCGTCCCGAGGACTACGAAGGCGCCGAGATCAGCGACGGCGCAGGGGAGTTGGGCTTCTTCAGCCCGCACAGCTGGTGGCCGATCATGATCGCCCTGTCCGGATCGGTGACCGCGGTCGGTATGGGTCTGTGGCTCCCGTGGCTGATCGTGGCGGGAGTGGTGTTCATCCTCTCGTCGGTGGCCGGGCTGGTCTTTGAGTATTACGTCGGGCCAGAGAAACACTGATTGGATCCGAAAGGTCACAATCTGGTCACCAGTTGACCGGTGGGCAGTTTGCCAAGGGACCTCTGTCCCGGCCGGTTCGGTAGGGTTTCCGGGGCACGATGAGTTTTCACCAAGTGCACGGAAGCAGCCGCGGGGCCCCGCGCGCTGGTGAGGTAGTTGGACAGGGTAGGCAGACATGAGCGGGCCGCATCCGCCGGGACGGGATCCTGACGAACCCGACCCTGCAAGCGAGCTCTCCGAACCTGAATTCGCCAGCGCCGGTGATGAGTTCGATCACATCGACGAGCTGGAGCCGCTCGACGGCGGCGCCGAGGTGGAACCCGCAGCCGAAACCGACGCCTACTCGCGGGCCTACTCTGCGCCCGAGTCCGAGCTCTTCACCGGTGGGCCGTACCTGCCCGGCGACCTCGCCCTGTATGACTACGACAGCTACGACGAAATAGACGCCGAGGACGACCGTTCGCCGCGCTGGCCGTGGGTAGTTGGCGTGGCGGCGATTCTGGCGGCGATTTCGCTGGTGGCTGCGGTGTCACTGCTGGTAACGCACACGAACACCACTCAACGCGCCAACCCGGCCACCACCACCTCGTCGGCGCCGCCGGCGCAGGACCAGATCACCACCACCAAGCCGCCACCCTCGTCAGAGCCACCGCCCCCCTCCTCTGAGCCGCCCCCGCCGCCGCCACCCACAGAGACTCCCACCGCAACGGAGACGCAGACAGTAACCGTGACCCCTCCGCCACCACCGCCACCGCCGCCGACTAGCGCCGCGCCCCCGCCGGCGACCACCTCAAGCGCGGCGGCACCGCCGCCGACGACCACGACGCCGACCGGGCCTCGTCAGGTCACCTACTCGGTAACCGGGACCAAGGCGCCGGGCGACATCATCTCGGTGACCTATGTCGATGCGTCGGGCCGGCGGCGCACGCAGCACAACGTGTACAT
Organism: Mycobacterium sp. NGS49; assembly: GCF_059812565.1. Taxonomy (NCBI): domain Bacteria; kingdom Bacillati; phylum Actinomycetota; class Actinomycetes; order Mycobacteriales; family Mycobacteriaceae; genus Mycobacterium; species Mycobacterium sp. NGS49. The sequence goes on from NZ_JCALCX010000039.1 coordinate 4,656, forward strand.
CCCGTGGTCGATGACCGTCACCCCGATCTCCCAATCGGAGGTGGGCTCGGTGGAGGCGTCCAGCCTCTTCCGCGTCAGCCGACTCAACTGCTCCATCATCACCAGTGACGGAACGGTGTTGTCCTCCAACACCAACGACTCACCACAGACGAGCTGCTGATGGTCGGCAGGTATTCGGCATATCGCCGTGGCCCGGACCCGGTGGTCAATCCGCAGATCATCGACCGCGTCATGATGGGGGCCTGCGCCGCCATCTGGCTGGTGCTGGTCGGTGTCAGCGTCGCGGCCGTTGTCGCTCTGGCGGACCTGGGCCGGGGCTTTCAGAAGATGACGCGGACTCCGCATACCACCTGGGTGCTCTATGCGGTCATCGTTGTCTCCGCGCTGATCATCGCCGGCGCCATCCCGGTGCTGTTGCGGGCCCGCCGGATGACGCATTCCGAGCCGGTGGTGCGGTCACGGGCGCTACAGGGCGGGGCGATCCGGCCCGCCAGGCAGGGCGGGCGCACGGGGTCTCGACTTCCGGTCGAGCAGGCGCGTCGCGATCCGGTGAAAGCGTATGGGGCGCTTGACGAATGGTCCGGAGAGGTAGTGGACAGGATCTGGCTGCGTGGCGCTCTCGCGCTGACCAGCGTGATCGGTACGTCGCTGATCGCCGTCGCGGTGGCCACCTATCTGATGGCCGCCGGGCATGAAGGGGCGTCCTGGATCAGCTACGGGTTCGCGGGCGTGATCGCGGCCGGGCTGCCGGTGGTCGAGATTCTCTATGTGCGGCAGCTGCGCCGGGGCCAGGTCGCGCACTAGTTCGTCCGGTTTTTGCCATTCGTACGCCGCGCCTGGGCACGAATGTGCCGGGAGCGACCCCCGGAATGGCCACCGAAAAGGCCTACAAAAAGGCTGGGCGCCGCTATGCGGCGCCCAGCCTGCTGCGTACTGCCTTTCTAGCTGTGCCCGTTGCTCGAACCGTTGGAGCCGTTGGAGCCGTTGGAAGAGCCGTTGGAGCCTTCCTGGCGCTCGCGCAGGGCGGTGAGCGCCCGGTGCTCGGCCGCATGGCTCGCCTCGCGCAGTGCCGAGTCCTGCGACGCCGGGTCGGCGAACAGGAAACTGCCGCTACCCGGTGAGCCGGCTGAGCCCAATTTGTTCATCTTCTTGGGCAGGGCCGCACCCTGGTAGGCGAGCGGAAGCGGGTGGCCGTGGGCGTCGACCGGCCCGAGCGGCTGATGCAGCTCGATGTAGGCGCCGTGCGGCAAGCGCTTGATGATGCCCGTCTCGACCCCGTGCTCGAGCACCGCACGGTCACTGCGCTGCAATCCGACGGCCCAGCGGTAGGTGATGAAGTACACCAGCGGCGGCAGGACCACCATGCCGATGCGCCCGATCCACGTCGTCGCATTCAGTGAGATGTGGAACTTGAACGCGATGATGTCGTTCATGGCACACAGCGTCAGCACCATGTAGAAGGTGATGGCCATCGCGCCGATCGCGGTGCGCACCGGTGCGTCCCGCGGTCGAACCAGCAGGTTGTGGTGCGCGTAGTCGCGGGTGAACCGCTTCTCCAGGAACGGGTAGACGATCAGCAGGACGAAGACCAGACCCATGATGATCGCGACCCAGACGACGGCCGGGATCGTGTGGTGCCAGAAGTAGAACTCCCATGGCGGCCAGATGCGGGCCAGGCCCTCGGTCCACATCATGTAGAAGTCCGGCTGTGAGCCCGCCGACACCTGAGATGGCTTGTAGGGGCCCAGGTTCCAGATCGGGTTGATCTGCAACAGGCCACCCATCAGGCCCAGCACGCCGACGATGCAGGCGAAGAAGGCGCCCGACTTGAACGCGAAGGTCGGCATGACGCGCACACCGACCACGTTGTGCTCGGTGCGGCCCGGACCGGGGAACTGGGTGTGCTTCTGGAACCACACCAAGGCCATGTGTGCGCCGATCAGCGCCAGGATGATGCCCGGGAGCAACAGGATGTGCAGGGCGTAGAGCCGGGGGATCAGGATGGTGCCCGGGAAGTCGCCGCCGAACAGCGCCCAGTGCAGCCAGGTGCCGATCACCGGCATGCCCAGCGTGATCGACGACAGCGCCGCGCGCAGACCGATACCTGACAGCAGGTCATCGGGCAGCGAGTAGCCGAAGTAGCCCTCGAACATGGACAGGATCAGCAACAGCGAGCCGATGACCCAGTTGGCTTCGCGGGGCCGGCGGAACGCGCCGGTGAAGAAGATGCGGGCCATGTGCACCATGATCGACGCCGAGAACATCAGCGCCGCCCAGTGGTGGATCTGACGGACGAACAGACCACCCCGGACCTCGAAGGAGATGTTCAGGGCCGTTTCGTAGGCCCGCGACATCTCGACGCCGCGCAGCGGCTGGTACACGCCGTTGTAGGTGACCTCCGCCATCGACGGGTCGAAGAACAAGGTCAGGTACACGCCGGTGATCAGCAGCACGATGAAGCTGTACAGCGCGATCTCACCCAGCAGGAACGACCAGTGCGTCGGGAACACCTTGTTGAGCTGGCGACGCACCGCCGCGGACGGGTGGTAGCGAGAGTCGATGTCATTGCCCTGGCGGGCCAGGACGTCACCGATTTTCGGGGGACTCAATTTCGGACTCATGTTGTTGTGCGCTCCCAGAATGCCGGTCCCACGGGTTCGATGAAGTCACCGTTGGCGACGAAATACCCGTCGGAGTCGATTGTGATGGGCAGCTGCGCCAGCGCACGGGCCGCCGGGCCGAAGATCGGCTTGGCGAAGTGCAGCGCGTCGAACTGCGACTGGTGACATGGGCACAAGATTCGGTAGGACTGTTGCTCATAAAGCGATGCGGGACAACCCAAGTGCGAGCATACCTTGGTGTAGGCGAAGAACTCGCCGAAGTTGAAGCTCTCCTGGCCCTGACGCTTGACCACGCGGTCCACGTCGCCGGGCTTGATCCGGATGAGCATGACCGGATTGCGGACACCCAGCGAGATCGCCGACAACTTCTCGTGCGATTCCACCGTGGTGCCGTCGCCGTCCGACTCCCGCCATGGGAAGACCGTCTCCATGCCGCCGGCGTCCAAGTCTTCGGGGCGCATCTTGATGTACGGAGGTCCGTCATGGGCCCCGGTGGCACGCGCCAGATAGATCGTTTCGCCCTTGTAGCGCGGCGTCCAACCCGATGTCCACAGCTCAGCCTTCATGCCCTCGGCGGTGGGGACAACCGGTTTCCACGGGTTCTTGATGAGGCCACCGGCAAACGCCACCAGGGTGCCCAGCCCGAATGCGCCCAGGCCTATTCCCAGGGATGCGCCGATCAGCTTGCGGCGACCGACCGTCGAACCCTCGTATGCGTCGGCCAGGTTGGCCACCACCGTCTTGCGGTCGATCTCCCGAGAGGCGCCGTCGTGGCGGTCCTGAATCGTGATCTCTTCGGGGATAAAGCGTTTCTGCAACAGCACCGCGCCGATGGCGATCGACAGGATGGACATCCCGAAGGTGAAGCCGTACAGCGGGGTGGCCAGCGAGTACAACAGGTTGCCCGAGCTGCCGGTCGGCTTGTACTCCCACGGCCAGAACAGGAAGACCAGCAGCAGAGCGAGTCCGAAGAGCCCGCCCAGCAAAAGCCATAGGGCGACCCCGCGCTCGGCGCGCTTCTCGGCTTTGGTGCCCTCGACGGGCCAGCGCGGCTCCTTGTAGACGATCTGGACGCCGTCGATATTGCCGCCCAGTTCCAGAAGCTCCTCGCGGGACATGGCAGCCAGTGCCGCGTCGTCCGGTTCGCGGGCGCCCATGTGGGTGTCGGTGTCGGTGTCGGAGCTGGCCTTGTCAGCGGCTCTCGTCACGTCCGAACCGTCGCTCATGATCGCGCCCCAATCCACAGTGCCAGCCCGATGGCCGAGACCATGCCGATGATCCACATGGCCATGCCCTCCGGCGCGGGTCCGAATCCACCCAGTCCATAGCCACCAGGGGAGCGTTCCTCGGCGGCGGTCCGCACATAGGCGATGATGTCCTTCTTCGATTCGAAGGACAGCTGACGGTCGGAGAACTTCGGCATGTTCTGTGGGCCGGTCAGCATCGCGGTGAGGATCTGCTGCTCGTTGGCCTCGCCGAGGTCGGGTGCGTACTTACCGGACGACAGCGCGCCGCCCTTGCCGGTGAAGTTGTGGCAGGAGGCGCAGTTCAGCCGGAACAGGTCGCCGCCGCGGCCCAGGTCGCTGCCGCGCAGCGATTGCATGGCGAGGCTGCCGTCGGGGTTGCGCACGACGGTGGGGCCACCGCCGCTGGCCTGCACGTAGGCGCCGATCGCGTCGATCTGGGCCTCGTCGAAGATCGGTTCCTTGCGCGGTGCCTGCGCCTCACCGCGCATGGCGGGCATCCGGCCCGTCGACACCTGGAAGTAGACGGCCGCCTCACCGACGCCGATCAGGCTGGGCCCGTGATCGGGCACACCCTGCAGGTTGGCTCCGTGGCACGACACGCACGAGGTGTCGAACAGTTGCTTGCCGGTGCGCAGCAGTGCCGAGCCCGATTCGTCGGCGACCGCGACCTGCGGTGTCGGCGTGAGCACGGCCGCCAGACCACCGGCGATGGTCAGGGCGATCAGCAGCAACAGTCCGCCGGACAGCCGGCGGCGCAGACGCCGTCGGGAGCGACCACTCTTGCTGCCACCGGATCGGGTGAACCCCAGTCTCTTCAACTGAGCACTCCTGTCATTTCCTGGTAACGGGGCCTCATGCGGGGCGGCGGCTCTAACGGATGAAATAGATCACGGCGAACAACGCGATCCACACGATGTCGACGAAGTGCCAGTAATACGAGACAACGATGCTGGCGGTTGCCTGTGCCGGGGTGAACTTGCTCATAGTGGTGCGCACCAGCAGGAAAATGAACGCGATCAGACCGCCGGTGACGTGCAGGCCGTGAAAGCCGGTGGCCAGATAGAACACGCTGCCATAGGCGCTGCCGGGGATGGTGGTGCCGTGTTGAACGAGGTGTACGTACTCGTAGGCCTGCCCGAGGATGAAGAAGAACCCCATCAGGAACGTGATCACATACCAGCGGCGCAGCCCGAAAACGTCGCCACGCTCGGCCGCGAACACGCCCATCTGGCAGGTGAACGACGACGCGATCAGCACCAGCGTCACCGGCACGGCCTGATACAGATTCAGTTCGGTCGGCGGCGGTGGCCAGTTCCCGCCGGCCTGCGCTCGCGCCGTGAAGTAGAACGCGAACAGGCCAGCAAAGAACATGAGCTCGCTGGATAGCCACACTATGGTGCCAACACTGACCATATTGGGCCGGTTCAGCGAATGCACTCGCGACGTAATCGCAGTACCCGAGGTCCCTACAGCACTCGTCACATCCGCAAGTATGACGCTTTGTAGTTGTCGAAGACTACCCGGGTCAGAAATTTCCGAGATTTCGTGTCGGATGGGACCATCGGCGGCGTGGCTGCGTCGTCCGAGGCTCGTTCGTCCACCGCGCCGTCGTGGCCGCGGGTGCTGGGGCGACTGACGGATCGGCAGAACCTGCTGCGCGGCCAGGCCGCCTGGGCGATGGACCAGATCATGGCCGGCACGGCGCAGCCGGCCCAGATCGCGGCCTTTGCGGTGGCGATGAAGATGAAGGGCCCGACGTCCGAGGAAGTCAGCGAACTGGCCGGCGTGATGCTCGACCATGCCCTTCCCATGCCGATCGACGGGATGCCGGATGACGCCGTCGACGTCGTCGGCACCGGTGGGGACGGCGTCAACACGGTCAACCTGTCCACCATGGCGTCGATCGTGGTGGCGGCTACCGGTGTGCCGGTGGTCAAGCATGGCAACCGGGCGGCGTCCTCGTTGTCGGGTGGCGCCGACACGCTCGAGGCGCTGGGAGTGCGCATCGATCTGGGTCCCGAACAGGTCGCGCGCAGCGTTGCCGAGGTGGGCATCGGGTTTTGCTTCGCGCCGCAATTCCATCCGTCGTACCGACATGCGTCCGCGGTGCGCCGCGAGATCGGGGTGCCGACGGTGTTCAATCTTCTTGGGCCACTTACCAATCCCGCCAGACCGCGGGCCGGCTTGATCGGCTGCGCCTTCGCCGACCTGGCCGAGGTGATGGCCGGCGTCTTTGCCGCACGCCGCTCCAGCGTGCTGGTGGTGCATGGCGATGACGGTCTCGACGAGCTCACCACGACCACCACGAGCACGATCTGGCGGGTGCAGGCCGGCACGGTGGACAAGCTCAAGTTCGATCCCGCGGGGTTTGGCTTCGCGCGGGCCGAGCTCGACGAGCTGCGCGGTGGGGACGCAGCGGCCAATGCCGCCGAGGTGCGTGCGGTGCTGGCCGGAGTCCGAGGGCCGGTGCGTGACGCCGTGGTGCTCAACGCCGCCGGCGCACTGGTTGCGCATGCGGGGCTATCCAGCCGCGCTGAATGGTTGCCGGCCTGGGAGGACGGGTTGACCAAGGCCCGCGCCGCGATCGACAGCGGTGCGGCCGAACACCTGCTCGCGCGATGGGTGCGGTTCAGCCAGCAGGTCTGACTGCGCCTCCGCCTGGCGACCGGCCAGCCGGGCCGAACGGGCCGCCGCCGCCCAGGCTGCCCAGGTGCCCGCCGCGCCGAGCGGCGAGGCCCAGCCCTGCGGGCCGGTCACCCGCACGATGCGCACCCCGGGGGCAGCCAGCCAGCGCGCGATCAGCGCGGTCTCCTCGACCAGCGCACCGCCCAGCGGGGCTGAGGACGGCAGGACCGCCTGCGCGCCGGCCTGGATCGCGTCCACCACCGGCATCGGCGGAACGCCGCGCCCAGCGCCACCCGCTGCGGCGAGTTGGCCGTAACGGACAACCGCAAACTGGTAGCCGCCGTCCGCGTCGGGTGCCGCGGCGATCAGCTCGGGGAGCGTGGCGAGGGCCCGCAGCCGCTGCCCGCGCCACAACGCCTCGACGGCGGTGGCGACGTGGTCGCGCAGCCGGGCCGCGCTCTCGTAGTGACGGCGCTCGGCCAGCGCCGTGACCTGGGCGACGGCCGCGGTCAGTGCAGAGTTGTCCGTCCCCGCGATCAGGGCCGTAGCGCGTCGCGTCGCCTCGGTGTACAGCTCGGCCGGCACGCCGCGGGCGGCGGGACAGGGCGACAGCTCGACGTCGGGACAGGCCGGGCCATGCAGCGCAGCACGTCCCAGCCGCTTGGTGCACGTCCGCACGCCGGTGAAGCGGGCAAGCAGTGCCGCGGTGTCGGCTGCGTCGGTGCGAGAGCGGAAAGGGCCGATGGCGTGCTCGTGCCGTGGGTTGCGGACCACCGAGAACCGGGGGAACGGTTCATCGGTGAGCACGACCCACCACCAGCGGTGGGGGAACTTCGAGCGGCGGTTGTACGGCGGGGCGTGCGCGGCCAGTAGCCGCAGCTCCCGAACGCCCGCTTCCAGCGCGTGCGCGCATTCCACATGGTCGACGGCGCCGGCCAGGACGACCATCTCCTTCATCCGGCCGCGCGGGTCGGTGCCGTTGAAGTATTGGCTCACCCGGCGCCGCAGGTCGACGGCCGTGCCGATGTAAAGCACCTCCCCGGACGGGCCGCGAAACAGATATACGCCCGGCCGGTGCGGCAGACCGTCGGCCAGCACCCGTTTGCGGCGCTGCGCCGGGGTGACGTCCGGCAGGTACGAGCGCAGGTCGGTGTAGGTGTGGATGCCCTGATTGCCGACTCTCTCGATGAGTGCATGCAGTACGTCGACGGTGGCGCGGGCGTCGTCGAGGGCGCGGTGGGTGGGCTGAGTGGCCACGGCGAAGATCCGTGCGAGCTCGGCCAACCGCACACTGGGCGCTTCTTCGCGGCTCAGCACCCGGCGCGCCAGCCGGACGGTGCACAACACACGGGGTCGCGGCCAGCTGATGTGACACCGTTCGGCCGCGGCGCGCAAGAACCCGATGTCAAAGCCGGCGTTGTGGGCCACCAGTACCGAGTCTCCGGCGAACTCGAAGAACATCGGTAACACGGCGTCGATCGTCGGAGCGTCACACACCATCGCGGTGGTGATCCCGGTCAGCCGCACGATCTGGGGCGGGATGCTGCGCTGCGGGTCGACCAGGGTGGCGAATTCACCGAGGACCGCACCGCCGCGCACCTTGACCGCGCCTATCTCGGTGATCGCATCCGCAGTGGCGGCCTCGCGGGCCTTGGCGCGTCCACCCGTGGTCTCCAGGTCGACCACCACGAAGGTGGTCTCGCGCAGCGGCAGCTCATCCGGGGCGCCCCAGCGGTCCAAGCCGGCGAAGCTGAGTTGAGTTCCACCGGTAGCACCCATGACGGTGAGGCTAGGCAGGCGCACCGACACCGACCGGTTCCCACGCCGGGGTTCCGGTGGGCCCGCCGGTCGGCGGTCAATAGATGTCGGTGGGTGGGATTAGCGTGCCGAACAAGCCGACTCGGTGACCGAACAGCGCGATGGAGAGGACCGACCCAGATGGCATACAGCAGCGGATCCGACGGGACCGGTGGCGCGGCGGCCAGGCCGGGGGAGCCGGTGGTCATCGACTGCGACGATTGTGCGGTGCGCGGTCCGGGCTGTCGCGAGTGCGTGGTGAGCGTTCTGCTCGGTGTGCCTGAAACCCTTTCGTACGAAGAACAAGTCGCGTTGGAGACGCTGGCCGAAGCGGGGCTGGCTCCGCGGTTGCGTCTGGTTCCGGTTCGGCGCAACCGTGATGTGTCGCCTAAGGGAGTGGCTTAGTGGGGTCGTGTAGGGTCGACCGCGGCAAGGAACCTGGCTCACAGAGAAATGACATAAATCTTCCTAATTTCTTAACTCCCCCCTTTGGACAAACGTCGATATCGTTTCGTAACCTGTTTGAGACCTAAACCAGCCGGCGTATTTCCGTCGATGGCAGTTTAAGGAAGCAAATCTTGAGGCTCGACTGTAGGCATTCGATCGCGCGTGCAATCAAGCGGTCCGCCATCGGTTCGTTAGCGAGCTTCATCGTGTTCTCGGCCATAACCGCCGCCAGCGTGCTGGCGGACCCCGCCGATGACGCGTTGGCGAAGCTAAACGAGCTGTCCCGGCAGGCCGAGCAGACCACCGAGGCGATGCACAGCGCTCAACTCGACTTGAACGAGAAGCTCGCCGCCCAGCAGGCAGCCGAGCGGAAGCTGGGTGAAGACCAGGCCAAACTGGAAGCCGCCAGGGCCCGTCTGGCCACCTTCCAGACCGCCGTCAACAAGGTGGCCGCCGCGACCTACATGGGTGGGCGCACCGACGGGCTGGACGCGATCCTGACCGCCGGGTCCCCGCAGTTGCTGATCGACGGGCTGGCGGTGCAGCGGGTAATGGCAAGTCAAATGTCCTCGCAGATGGCCAGCTTCAAGGCAGCCGGCCAGGAGGCCGTGAAGGCTGAGCAGGCGTCCGCCAGGTCGGCCGCCGACGCCAAGGCCGCCGCCGAGCAGGCCGCGGCCGTGCGGGCAAACCTGCAGCACAAACAGAGTCAACTTCAGGTGCAGATCGCCGTCGTCAAGTCCCAGTACCAAGCGTTGACGCCGCAACAGCGCACCGCTCTGGCCAATCCTGGACCGGTTCCCGACCGCGTTCCCGACGGTCCGGGAGCGCCGGCGCCCGATGCATTGCCGCCGGGCGCGCCGGTGCCGCCGGAGGGTGCCCCACCGGGTGAGGCACCCATGCCGGGAGGGGCCTCGAATGTGCCCTTCACGGGCGGCGGTGGCGGCGACCGTGCGGTGGTCGTGCAAGCTGCCTTGACCCAGATCGGAAGTCCTTACGTGTGGGGCGGTGCGGCCCCCGGTGGATTCGACTGCTCCGGGCTGGTGATGTGGGCGTTCCAACAGGCCGGCATCTCACTGCCGCATTCCAGCCAAGCGTTGGCACATGGCGGTCAGCCGGTTTCTCTCAGCGACCTACAGCCCGGTGACGTGCTGACCTTCTACTCCGACGCTTCGCACACCGGCATCTATATCGGCGACGGGATGATGGTCCATTCCTCCACCTTCGGCCAGCCGGTCCGGGTGGTCCCGATGGACTCGTCCGGTCCCATCTACGATGCCCGCCGCTACTGACGTTTCCACCCAGGCGGCATCGGCTCCGGCTGCTGCTGGCGTATGTATTCGCCACTGAACTCATCGCCGGGGTCGGGCTTCCCAGCCACGATCGGCTCGCAGCGTCGCAGCCGGTGGTCGCGCGCTCGGGCCCGACCACGACGATGTCGCTGGTCGGTGACCGTGTTGTCCGAATGGAAAGCCTGGGTGGCTCGGAGACCGACCAACTGCTTTCGCGCGTCGCGGCCGACATCGGCAACGCCGTCGATGCCGTCGTCCGCTTCTGGGGGCCCGATTGGACGCACGAGATCGCGGTAATGGCCACCGGTTCGGACGAGGAGTTTCAAGGAGCCGCCGGGGGCGGCCCCGCCTCGCAATGGGCGGATATCGCGGCGGTGACGGTGGCCGAGCACGTCGATCCGCTGACCCGCACGATGGCCGGCGCGCGCATCGTGCTGGCTCCGGGAGCGGCTCACATGAGTGCGGGGTCGCTACGAATCGTGCTGGCCCACGAGCTTTTTCACTATGCGGCCCGAGTCGACACCGAGCCCGACGCGCCCCGGTGGCTCACCGAAGGGGTGGCCGACTACGTTGCCCGGCCGCAGGCGGCGCTACCAGCCGATGCGGTGTCCGCGGCGCTACGCCTGCCGTCGGACAACGACCTCGACACTCCCGGGCCGCAGCGCTCACTGGCCTACGACCGCGCGTGGTGGTTCACCAGGTTCGTCGCCGACACTTACGGACCCGCCACGCTGCGCGAGCTCTACGTGGCCGCCTGTGGAATCGGACGCGTTGATGTGGACAGCGCCATCAGGAGGGTCCTCGGTATCGACGTTCCCGGCCTGCTGCCGCGCTGGCAGCACTGGCTGACCGGGCGCGCCTGATCAGCGGCCGCCGGCCGCGAGCGTGCACAGTTGCACAGCGACACCCCGCGGCGCCGGCCAGTTTGCGGGCTCCTCGTCGCGCCGCTCACGCGGCGCGCGTCGTCGCCCGCTAACCTCACGGGGTGAGCCGGGTCCTGCTGGTAACCAACGACTTTCCCCCCCGCCGCGGAGGCATCCAGTCCTACCTGGGGGAGTTCGTCAGCAGGCTGGCCGACTCCAAGTCGCACGACGTGACGGTATACGCGCCCAAGTGGAAAGGTGCCGAAGCCTTCGACAAAGCGGCGGATGGGGCGGGCTATCGCGTAGTGCGCCATCCCACCACGCTGATGCTGCCCGTCCCCACCGTCGACACCCGGATGCGCGCCCTGATCGCAGAGCATGACATCGACACCGTCTGGTTCGGCGCGGCCGCCCCACTGGCCCTGCTGGCCCCACGCGCCCGGCAGGCCGGCGCCAGCCGGGTGCTGGCCAGCACACACGGCCACGAAGTGGGCTGGTCGATGCTGCCGGTCGCACGATCGGTACTACGAAGCATCGGTGACCACACCGACGTCGTGACCTTCGTCAGCCGCTACACCCGATCGAGGTTCGCACCCTCGTTCGGGCCCAACGCCGCGTTGGAATACCTCCCGCCGGGTGTGGACAGCGATCGGTTCCGGCCAGACCCCGCCGCCCGCGCCGAGCTGCGGCAACGCTACCGGCTGGGCGACCGACCCACGGTGGTGTGTCTGTCGCGGCTGGTGCCTCGAAAAGGGCAGGACATGCTGATCAGGGCGCTGCCGTCGATTCGCCGGCACGTCGAGGGCGCAGCGCTGGTCATCGTCGGCGGCGGCCCCTACCTGGAGACCTTGCGGAAACTGACCAGTGACTGCGAAGTCGAAGACCACGTCATCTTCACCGGCGGTGTTCCCGGTGACGAGCTGCCCGCTCACCACGCCATGGCCGACGTGTTCGCGATGCCTTGCCGCACCCGCGGCGCCGGCATGGACGTCGAGGGCCTCGGCATCGTCTTCCTGGAAGCATCGGCGACGGGCGTCCCGGTGGTGGCAGGCGATTCCGGCGGAGCTCCGGAAGCGGTGCAGCACAACAAAACCGGGCTGGTGATCGACGGCAACTCGGTGGAGGAAATCAGCGAGGCGGTCACCGGCCTACTGACCGACCGCGACCGCGCGGCCGCGATGGGCGCCGCCGGCCGGGACTGGGTGCGAACGCAGTGGCGCTGGGACGTCCTGGCCGCCCGGCTGGAAGAACTGCTGCGCAGTCAGTCCTTGGCGTAGATCGCCTCGATGTCGTCGGCGAACTTTTCGGCCACCACGTTGCGTTTGACCTTCATCGTCGGCGTCAGCTCGCCGGTGACTTCGGTGAAGTCGACGGGCAAGATACGGAACTTACGGATCGACTCGGCGTGGGACACCTGCTCATTAGCCTGCTTGACCGCGGCCTCGATCTCGCCGAACAGATCCGGGTCGGTCGCCAGTTCGGCCACGGTCGCTGTCTCAGCCTTGTGGTGATGCTGCTTCCAGCCCTCGAACGCTTCCGGGTCGATGGTGATCAGCGCGCCGATGAACGGCTTGGCATCCCCGACGACCATCGCTTGGCTGATCAAGGAATGGGCGCGCAGTTGGTCTTCCAGCACCGCCGGTGCCACGTTCTTGCCGCCCGCGGTGACGATCAGTTCCTTCTTACGCCCGGTGATGCTCACGAAACCGTCTTCGTCGACACTGCCGAGGTCGCCGGTGCGGAACCAGCCGTCGGTGAACGCGTCCTTGGTGGCCTGCTCGTTGCGCCAGTAGCCGCTGAACACCACCCCGCCGCGCACCAGCAGCTCCTTGTCCTCGGCGATTCGCAGGCTGTTGCCCGGCACCAGTTTGCCGACCGTCCCGATCTTGAGGCCGTTGATCTGGTTGACGGTGATCGCCGCGCTGGTTTCGGTAAGGCCGTAGCCCTCGTAGATGGTCACTCCGACGCCGCGGTAGAAGTGCCCGAGCCGGGCGCCCAGCGGCGCACCCCCGGAGACGGCGGCACGGCACACGCCGCCCAGCGCCGCACGCAGCTTCTGGTAGACCAGCCGGTCGAACACCGCGTGCTTGGCGCGCAGCGCCAATCCGGGCTTTCCGTCGTCTTGTGCGCGGCTCCAATCGACCGCGGTCTGCGCGGCCATTTTGAAGATCGGTCCTTTGCCGTCGTTGGCGGCGTTCTGCTCGGCGGTGTTGTACACCTTCTCGAATACCCGCGGAACTGAAACCACCACAGTCGGTTTGAACTCTGCCAGCAGCGGCAAGAGGTTCTTGATATCGCTGGTGAACCCGACGGTCACTTTGCTGGTGAATGCCGAAAGGGTCAGTGCCCGGGCGAGCACATGGGCCAGTGGCAGGAACACCAGCAGCCGTTGACCTTCCCCTAACAGCGTCGGCAGGCACTCCTTGGTGCCACGGATCTCATGCAGAAGGTTCGAATGGGTGAGCTGGCAGCCTTTCGGTCGGCCCGTGGTGCCCGAGGTGTAGATGAGCGTCGCCGGATGGTCGGCACCCAGCGCCTCTTGTCGCGCCGTCAGTTCCGCTGCCTCGATTGACTCACCTGCCTCCATCAACTGGTCGAGCGCCTTGGGCCCGGAACCGTCGATGTGCAGCACCCGGCGCAGGGCGGGCAGGTCGCCGGTGAGTTCGGTGACGATGGCGGCGTGCGCATCGGTTTCAGCGAACACCAGCACCGCTTCGGAGTCCTGCAGCACCCAGCGCACCTGTTCGGCCGACGACGTTTCGTAGATCGGGACGGTCACCGCACCCACCGACAGGATGGCCAGATCCAGGATCGCCCACTCGTAGCAAGTGGCGGAGAAGATCGAGACCCGGTCGCCGGCCTGCACCCCGAGTGAGATCAAACCGAGCGCGGCGGAACGGATCTGGTTAGCTGCCTCGGCGCAGGTGACGTCTGTCCAGGTGCCGTCGATCCGGCGCCGGTAGATGACGTAGTCGGGATCGTTGCGCTCGTGCTCGTACACCACCGCGGCGACGTTGTCGTGATCGTAGACGGAGAAGCGGGCGGGGACACTGTATGAACGCACTCTGCTACCTCGCTTGGCCCTAGGGTGGCTCCGATTGCCGGTCGGCTTGCTGTTGTCCAGCCTATCGGGGGCATTCGCGCTGCACCGCGGGCTGCACCGGTCCCGTGGCGTCGGATATGTGAAGCTGAGGCGATGAACAGCATCCAGATCGCCGACGAAACGTACGTCGCCGCCGCGGGCGCACTGGTGGGGGCCGTGATTGCCGACCGGTCGAAATGGCGCCGATGGTGGCCGGACCTGCGCCTGCAGGTCACCGAGGAGCGCGGCGAGAAGGGGATCCGGTGGGCGGTCAGCGGCCCCCTGACGGGCACCATGGAAATCTGGCTGGAGCCGTCGATGGACGGGGTGATCCTCCACTACTTCCTGCACGCGGAGCCGACCGGCGTCTCGGCAGCTGAGCTGGCCAAACTGAACCTGGCCAAGATGACGCACCGCCGCCGGGTAGCGGGCAAGAATATGGCGTTCGAGGTGAAAACGACCCTGGAACACGCACGACCCGTCGGGAGTTCTCCGGTAGTTTAACCGGGTCAAGCCTTCGAGATCGACTTCGAGATCGACTTCGAGATTGACTTCGAGATTGACTTCGAGATTGACGAGGAAGAGTACCGTTTCTGCCGGGAGAATTGGGGCACTCCCGCAAGTGACCGGGGTTGACCGGGAAAGGGAAGCAGCCAAGTGGCGGACAAGACGAACCAGACGATCTACATCGACGCAGATCCGGCTGAGGTAATGAAGGCGATCGCCGACATCGAGTCCTACCCGGAGTGGATCAACGAGTACAAGGAAGTCGAAGTCCTTGAGGCCACCGACGACGGCTACCCGAAAAAGGCGCGGATGTTGATGGACGCGGGCATCTTCAAAGACACCCTGATCATGAACTATGAGTGGCCGGCCGACCGTCAGTCGCTGAGTTGGACGCTGGAGTCGAGTTCCTTGCTCAAGTCCCTGGAGGGGACCTACATTCTGGCGCCCAAGGGTTCTGGCACCGACGTCACCTACGAGCTGGCGGTAGACCTCGCCGTCCCGATGATCGGCATGCTCAAGCGCAAGGCCGAACGCCGACTGATCGACGGTGCACTGAAGGATCTGAAGAAACGAGTCGAGGGCTGAGTGATTCCGACGCGCCTACCCCGGCCCGGATCAGTCTTTTCGTCGGCAAGGGCGGGGTAGGGAAATCCACCCTGGCGTCTGCGACCGCGGTCTGCGACGCCAGCGGTGGACGGCGCGTGCTGGTGGTCTCGACCGACCAGGCCCACTCCCTGGGTGACGTGCTGGGCATCCCGGTCCCGCCGACCGGGTGCGGCGAACCCGTCCGGGTACACGCCGACGACGCCGAGGCCGGCGGCGGCTTTCTCGACGCTCTGGCCCTGGACACCCTGGCCCTGCTCGAGGCCCGGTGGCGCGACGTGGTCGACGCACTGGATGCGCGGTTTCCCGAGTCGGAACTCAATCGCATAGCCCCCGAGGAACTTTCGGCGCTGCCCGGTATTCAGGAAGTCCTCGGCTTGCACGCTGTCGGTGAGCTGGCCATGTCGGGCCGTTGGGACCGCATCGTGGTCGACTGTGCCTCGACGGCGGACGCGTTGCGGATGCTGACCCTGCCGTCGACGTTCGGGCTCTACGTCGAACGCGCGTGGCCGCGGCACCGGCGGCTCAGCATCGGCGCCGACGATCCACGCTCGGCCGCGGTCGTGCAACTGCTGGAACGCACCAGCGCCGGTGTCGAACGGCTCAGCTCGCTCCTGGCCGACGGCGACCTGGTCAGCGCGCACCTGGTACTTACGCCCGAGCGGGTGGTGGCCGCCGAAGCGGCCCGCACCCTCGGGTCGCTTGCTCTGATGGGAGTGCGGGTCGAGGAGCTGCTGGTCAATCAGGTGCTGGTCCGCGACGAAACCTACGAGTACCGCAGCCTGCCCGATCATCCCGCGTTCTACTGGTATGCCGAGCGCATCGCCGAGCAACGCGCCGTCCTCGAAGAGCTGGACGCCACCATCGGTGACGTTGCGCTGGTGCTGGTTCCGCATCAGGCGGGGGAGCCGATCGGCCCCAAGGCGCTGGGGGGACTGCTCGACAGCGCCCGCCGCCGCCGCGGTGCCCCCCCGCCCGGACCGCTGCACCCCGTCGTCGACCTCGAATCAGGGTTGGGTCTGGAGTCGGTGTATCGACTGCGGCTGTCGTTGCCTCAGCTGGATGCCGGATCGCTGGCACTGGGCCGCTCCGACGACGACCTGATCATCAGCGCCGGCGGGGTACGGCGCCGTATCCGGTTGGCCTCGGTGTTGCGCCGGTGTACCGTGCTGGACGCAAAACTGCGCGGCGGTGAGCTGACCGTTCGATTTCGACCAGATCCGGAGGTATGGCCAAAGTGAGTAAGGGTCATACCGATGTCGGTCCCGAGTTGCGCCGACTGGCGCAGGCCATCGTGGACGGAATCGACCCTGCCGTGCGCGCCGCGGCCACCATGGCACTGAACGCCGGGACCGGCAAGTGCCAGCAAGTCTGGTGTCCCGTCTGCGCGTTGGCCGCGGCGGTCAACGGTGAACAGCATCCGCTGTTGACGGTCATCGCCAATCACAGCGTCGCGTTGCTGGAGGTGATCCAGTCCATCGTCGACGACTTGGGACCGACAGCCGACGGGGTGCCGCCCCCGGCCCCGGACGAGGCCCCTGCCGACGGCCTGATCACCGATCCGAGCCCGACCGGGAACGGCGCCACAAAGACCGGTTACCAGGCCATTCCGGTCATCGTGCAGGAGTGAGCCGGCGCTGGGCCCGCATCGGCGAGGTGGTCCGAGCCATCGGGGATGGGTACAGTTGGCGCAGACACCATCCGGTGCGGCCGAGAGGGAGCCATGTGGTACTACCTGTTTAAGTACGTCTTCATGGGTCCGCTGTTCACATTGCTGGGGCGCCCGAAAGTCGAAGGGCTGGAAAACATCCCGAGTTCGGGCCCGGCGATCCTGGCCAGCAATCACCTCGCCGTGGCGGACAGCTTCTATCTTCCCCTGGTGGTGCGCAGGCGAATCTGGTTCCTGGCCAAGGCGGAATACTTCACCGGAACGGGCGTCAAGGGCTGGATCAACCGCTGGTTCTACACCGTCTCGGGTCAGGTGCCCATCGACCGCACCAACGCCGATTCCGCGCAGGGCGCATTGGATGCCGCGCAGCGACTGCTGAGTCAGGGCCGGCTGCTGGGCATGTACCCCGAGGGCACCCGCTCGCCGGACGGTCGGCTGTACAAGGGCAAGACGGGGCTGGCGCGGCTGGCCCTGCAGAGCGGGGTGCCGGTGATTCCGGTGGCGATGATCGGCACGAACGTCGTCAACCCGCCCGGTAAGAAAATGTTGCGATTCGGCCGCGTCAGGGTCCGCTTCGGCAAGCCGATGGACTTCTCCCGGTTCGACGGTCTGGCCGGCAACCACTTCATCGAGCGCGCCGTCATCGACGAGGTGATGTACGAGCTGATGGGCCTTTCCGGCCAGGAGTACGTCGACATCTACGCGGCCACCGTCAAGGAAGGCGGCGCCGAAATCGGCGACGGTCATGCCGCGCGGATTCCGGAGACGGCTGCCGGTTAGCCGAATCGGCTAAGCCGCCACCACCGGCGTGCGTTCGCGCGTTGTCGAGCGTGTCGGTGCGATCGCCGCGGTGACGGTCGCGCCGGCCACCACGATGACGGCCAGCGCCCACCAGACGTAGGACATGCCCAGCAGTTGGCGCCACCCGGCCGCGGTTGTCTCGTGATGCTTGGGTAGCAGATCTATCGGTGACCAATGCATCAGCGCCAGGCCGGCGAGGGTGACCACGCCCAGTGCGGCGTTGCGGCGACGCCAGGCCAGCACTCCCGTCACCAACACCGCGGGCAACATCCACACCCAATGGTGCGACCAGGAGACCGGTGATACCACCAGCCCGAACAGTGCCACGCAGATGATCGCCAGGGTCGGTTCACCGGCCTTCAGCACGCGGCGCATCGCCCAGATGGTGGCGGCCAGCACCAGCAGGCAGGCCAGCACCCACAACGGGAAGCGCTCATGTTGATCGAGCCCTAGCCGCGCCAGCGCTCCGGCGATGTTCTGGTCGGTGTTCAGCGCCGCCTCACCGATGCGGTCGGTGTGGGGCAGCGTGTTGGTCCAGTACTCGCAGGAATCACGCCAGGCCAGCGCGAAGCCCAGCAGCGTCGCGCCCACGAAGCTCGCCAGCGAGGTCAGGGCGGCACGTTTGTCCCTGCGCAGCAGGAAGTACAGCAGGAACACCGCGGGAGTGAGCTTGAGCGCAATACCCAGCCCCAGCAACAGACCACGCGGCCAGGGCGTGCGACGGGGGAAGCAGTCGGCGATGACCAACGTCATCAACACCGCATTGATCTGGCCGAAGGCGAAGTTCGAATCGATGGGTTCCAACCAGATCGACGCCGGCGCGACGATGACCACGGCCAACCAGGCGCGTCGCAACCACGCCGGGCCGGGCAGCAGCGTCGATTCGGCCCACACGTCGAGGCGGCTCAGCACGATCGTGGTCGACACCAGCAGAACCGCCAACGTCAGCGCGGTGATGGCGACACTGGCGACGGGCATTCCCATCCAGGCGAATGGGCTGAACACGATGGCGGCCAGCGGGGGATAGGTGAACGGGAGATCCACGATGGGTGTGTGGAACATCACGTTGCCGCTGTACAGCGGGCGGCCGTCCAGCCAGGCCTGGCCGCCCATCTGGTACACGTCGATGTCGATGCGATAGGGGATGTGGCCGAACAGCTGCCAGCAGGTGTAGGTCAGCGCCAATGCGGCAAGCAGCCAGAGCAGGCACCATAGCGAAACCCGCCCGAATCGACTGCCCGCCTCGGGCGACCGCCATTTACTCATGTCTTCTCATTTTCAGGAGACAGCCTAATGGTTATTTCGCCTTGGTCTTGCCCGCGCAGCCTGCCTTCCCGGCTTGGCGGGCCGGTCCGGCGTAGTTTTTTCCAAGTGCACCGTTGGTTGCAGCACGACATCATCGACCGCGGCCGGCTCCCGCTGTTGTGTTGTCTGGTCGCCTTCATCCTCACGTTCTTCGTCACGCGCTCCTGCGTGCGCTTCATCCGCCATCGCGCCGACCGGGAGCGGCCGGCGCGGTGGTGGCAACCGCGCAACCTTCACATCGGGACGGTGCACATTCACCACGTCGCGGTCGGGGTGGTGCTGGTGATGCTGTCCGGGCTCACCCTGGTGACGCTGGCGGTCAACGGGGAGCAACCGCAACTGACGTTGGCGGCAGTGCTTTTCGGTGTCGGTGCGGCACTTGTGCTCGACGAGTACGCGCTGATCCTGCATCTGTCCGACGTCTACTGGGAAGAAGACGGCCGCAGCTCGGTAGACGCGGTGTTCGCCGCGATCGCGGTGGCGGGACTGTTGATGCTGGGCTTGCACCCACTGATGTTCGTGTTGCCCATCCGGTACGGCGGCGACTGGGTGGTGCTGCAGAGCACGCTGATCGCTGCGCTGGTGTTCACCCTGCCGTTGGCGGTGATCGTGCTGCTCAAGGGCAAGGTGTGGACCGGATTGCTCGGCATGTTCATCGTGGTGCTGCTGATCATCGGTGCGATTCGGCTGTCCCGCCCGCACGCTCCGTGGGCGCGGTGGCGTTACACCGCCCGGCCGGCGAAGATGCGGCGCGCGCTGCAGCGTGAACGCCGCTGGCGGCGTCCGGTGGTGCAGGCCAAGCTGTGGTTGCAGGGCGCGATCGCGGGAACTCCGCGACTGCCCGATGAGCGGATCGTCGATGCGCAACTGGATCTCGAGGTGCACCCGGCGCCGCCGCCGGACGCCACCGGCCCGATCCTGATCGGCGGCTGACGCCCCACCTCCCAACCGCGAGCAGACACAGAATCGCACTGTGGCGGCGCGGATCGTGCGACTTTGCGACTGCTCGCCGAGGAAGGGCGAACTAAGCTGCGCCAGTGCGGTACTTCTACGACACCGAATTCATCGAGGACGGCCGCACCATCGAGCTGATCTCGATCGGGGTGGTCGCCGAAGACGGCCGGGAGTACTACGCCGTGTCCACCGAGTTCGATCCGGCGCGGGCCGGCAACTGGGTGCGGGCCCATGTGCTGCCGAAACTGCCGTCGCCGTCCTCCCAGCTGTGGCGCTCACGCCGGCGCATCCGCGCCGACCTGGAACAGTTCCTGGATGTGAACGGCCCGGAGCCCATCGAGCTGTGGGCCTGGCTGGGGGCCTACGACCATGTGGTCCTGTGTCAGCTGTGGGGGACGATGCCCAATCTGCCCAGGGCGATCCCTCGATTCACCCGCGAGCTGCGCCAGTTGTGGGAGGAACGGGGATCCCCGCGGTTGCCGGCCCGTTCTTCCGACGCGCACGACGCGCTGGTCGACGCCCGCGATCAGTTGCGCCGCTTCCAGATAATCACCGGTGCCGACGATGCGGGTCGACACCGTTCGCCCTGATCAGCCGTTGAACGGCCACAGTTACCATGGACCGATGAACTGGACCGTCGACATTCCGATCGACCAGCTGCCGCCGCTGCCGCCGCTGCCTGTCGACCTGCGTGCGCAGCTGGACGCCGCGCTGGCCAAGCCGGCCGCCCAGCAGCCCAGTTGGGACGCCGACGAGGCGGCGGCCATGCGCAAGGTGCTGGAAAGCGTGCCACCGGTGACGGTGCCGTCGGAGATCGTCCGGCTGCAGGAACAGCTGGCGCAGGTGGCCCGGGGCGAGGCGTTCCTGCTGCAGGGCGGCGACTGCGCGGAGACGTTCACCGACAACACCGAACCTCATATCCGCGGCAACATCCGAACCCTGCTGCAGATGGCCGTGGTACTGACCTACGGCGCCAGCATGCCGGTGGTGAAGGTGGCCCGCATCGCCGGCCAGTACGCCAAGCCCCGTTCGGCAGACATCGACGCTTTGGGTCTGAAGTCCTACCGCGGCGACATGATCAACGGCTTCGCCGCCGACGCCGCGGCGCGCGCCCACGACCCGTCGCGGCTGGTGCGGGCCTACGCCAACGCCAGCGCCGCCATGAACCTGGTGCGTGCGCTGACGTCGTCGGGCTTCTCCGCACTGCATCTGGCGCACGACTGGAACCGTGAGTTCGTGCGGACCTCGCCGGCCGGTGCACGGTACGAGGCGCTGGCATCCGAGATCGACCGAGCGTTGCGGTTCATGAGCGCCTGTGGAGTGGCCGACCGCAACCTGCAGACCGCGGAGATCTACGCCAGCCACGAAGCCCTGGTGCTCGACTACGAGCGCGCCATGCTGCGTCTGTCCGATGACCCCGACCTCGAGGGCGGGGAACCCAAACTGTACGACCTGTCCGCGCACACGGTGTGGATCGGCGAGCGGACCCGCCAACTCGACGGTGCCCACCTGGCATTCGCCGAGGTGATCGCCAACCCGATCGGTGTCAAGATCGGCCCCACCATGACGCCGGAGTTGGCCGTGGAATACGTCGAGCGGCTCGATCCGCACAACAAGCCGGGCCGGCTGACCCTGGTGAGCAGGTTGGGCAACAACAAGGTTCGCGACGTGTTGCCCCCGATCATCGAGAAGGTTCAGGCAGCGGGCCACCAGGTGATCTGGCAGTGCGACCCCATGCACGGCAATACCCACGAGTCGTCGACGGGCTACAAGACGCGGCACTTCGACCGCATCGTCGACGAGGTGCAGGGCTTCTTCGAAGTGCACCGCGCACTGGGCACCCACCCCGGCGGCATCCACGTCGAGATCACCGGTGAGAACGTCACGGAATGCCTTGGCGGGGCACAAGATATCTCCGACACCGACCTGGCGGGCCGCTATGAGACGGCTTGCGATCCCCGGCTGAACACCCAGCAGTCGCTGGAGCTGGCCTTCCTGGTCGCGGAGATGCTGCGGGATTAGAGCAGGGTGCTCAAGTGCACGCCGATGGTCCAGGCCGCGGTCGCGACCAGGCCGGTGAGGGTGAGCACTACCGCCACCCAGACGAGCACCATGCGCCGGTTGCGCTGGCGTGCCCAGGCGAACTCGTCCAGTGGAATTCCAGCGAATTGCCCAGGCTCAGCAGCGAATTCGTCGTCGAGGGCGTCCAGGTCGTCCAGGTCGCCGAGCTCGTCGAGGTCGTCGAGGTCGCCGAGGTCGTCCGGCTCGGTTGACGCAGCGGGTTGGGCCAACTCCTGCGCTTCACGGGTGAACTGACGGGTGGGGTTGGGAACCGGCGCGCCGGGACGCGGCCGGGCAGTGGGCTGGGTCATGCGGCTGTGCTGCAAAGCCCGGTGTTGAGCCGAGTTGCGCGGCGCCGGAACCCGGAATTCGGGCAAACCCAGCTCCTCGACGATGGATTCCAGATCGGCCGCCATCTCGACCGCATCGGCATACCGCTGTGCCGGGTCGCGGGCTGTCGCGCACGCCACAAACTCGTCGAATTGGGTTGGCACACCGTCGATTGCATCGCTGGGCGGCGGAACATCATGGTCCAGTCGCTGATACGCGATCGACAACGTGGTGTCACCGGTGAACGGTGTGTGCCCGGTCAGCAGCTCGTAGGTGAGAACCCCGGCTGAGTACACGTCGCTGCGCGGACCGGCGTTGCCGTCACGGACCTGCTCGGGCGACAGATACGCCGCGGTGCCCAGGATGACGCTGCTGGAGGTGATTCCGGCGGCGGCGACGGCGCGCACCAATCCGAAGTCGGCGATCTTGACCTCGCCGTCGTCGGAGATCAGTACGTTCTCGGGCTTGACGTCGCGGTGCACCAGTCCGGCCCGATGCGCGACGGCCAGCCCGCCCAGCACCGGGCGCAGCACGGCCGCCACGGCGTGCGGCGGCATGGGACCGCGCTCGGTCAGCAACTCGCGCAGCGTACCGCCCTCGACGAGCTCCATCACCAGGAACGGGTGCCGGCCGTCTTGGCCCTGGTCGTAGACCGGGACCAGCCCGGCATGCTTGAGCCTCGCGACGGTGCGGGCTTCGAGCTGGAAGCGGGTGAGGAACTGCTGATCGCCGGCGTAGCGGGCGTCCATCACCTTCAATGCGACCGGGCGGTCCAGCCTGGTGTCCAGCCCGCGATAAACCGTCGAGGTGCCACCGCTGCCGATCTTGCCCTGCACCAGGTACCGCCCGTCCAGCAAGGCGTTGTCCAACGGGTCCCCTCCAACCACGGAGGCCATCGTAGGTGGACGCGGAATTCGATGGCAGAACGGAGGCTAAGCCGAAGACTTGGTCGCCCGGCAAGTTCTAGACTGACGGTCGTGGGCAGCATTCCGGCCGGCGACGATGTTCTGGATCCTGACGAGCCAACCTACGACCTCTCCCGGGTCGCCGAACTCCTCGGCATACCGGTCAGCAAGGTCCACCGGCAGCTACGGGAAGGGCACCTGGTCGCGGTACGCCGCGACGGCGGCGTAGTGGTGCCACAGGTTTTCTTCACCAACACCGGCGAGGTGGTCAAGAGCTTGCCGGGCCTGTTGACGATCCTGCACGACGGCGGCTACCGCGACACCGAGATCGTGCGCTGGTTGTTCACCCCGGACCCGTCGCTGACGGTCACCCGCGACGGCTCGCGGGACGCCCTGAACAACGCCCGCCCCGTCGATGCGCTGCATGCCCATCAGGCCCGCGAAGTGGTGCGCCGCGCGCAGGCTATGGCGTACTGACCGGCGCCGGTTCCGCACTGCCCGCCGGCTCCCGGTGCAACGAATACCAGGCCCCCACTGCTGCGGCGGTCGCCAGCCCGACGTGCAGCCAGGAATACATGCCGTGCGACCCGTCCGGCTTGAAGATGACCATGATCCACGTCGAGAATCCGGCAATCGCCGCCATCGCCCGTCGGGACTGCGCCAGCGGGGCGACCACCGCCAGCGGCCAGGAGTAGTACCACGGCAATGCGGCAGGCACGAACAGCACGACGACCACCATCACGCCGAAGATCCCCAGCAGTGCGTCCCGGTCGTCACGGCGGAAGCGCCACCACAGCACCGGCAGCGACACCAGAATGACGATGATCCCGATCAGCCGGGCGATCCGCAGCACGGTGTAGAACTGCACCGCGAACAAACCGCTGGTGAACGCGTGGATGAGGTTGGCCGCCGCGGTAGGGACGGTCAGCCAGTTGATGATCTTGACGGAGCCGGCGAGCGCGGTCAACCAGCCCAGCCCCACCCCGGCCGCCAACGACAGCACCGCGAATCCGACGACACAGATCGTCAGCGACGCCAGCACGGCCGTTCCGAACGCCCGCACCGGCCGCCAGCCGCGGTCCTCGCGCAGGTGACGCATCCACACCCAGCACAGGAACGGCAGCGCGAGTCCCGCGGTGGCCTTCACCGCGATCGCGATGGTGAGCAGCGTGATTCCGGCGACGTGGCGGCGTTGCAGGGTGAGTGCGATACCGGCGGCCATCAGGCCCACCATCAGCATCTCGTTGTGCACCCCGCCCATCAGGTGGATCAGCACCAGCGGGTTGAGGACGCAGATCCACAGCGCCTTGGCGCCGTCAGTGCCCAGATGGTGCGCCAGCCGTGGAGCGGCCCAGATCAACAGCGCCAGCCCGGGCAGCATGCACAGCCGCAGCAGCATGGTGCCGGCGACGACGTTGTTGCCGACGATCATCGTGACCAGCTTGGCCACCAGGATGAACGCCGGGCCATAGGGCGCCGTGGTGATGGTCCAGATGGGTGAGACGTCGTCCAGCAGTGAGTTGGGATTGCCGACCGGACCGACCGCGTACGGGTCCAGGCCATCGCGCAGCAGTGCGCCCTGGGCCAGGTACGAGTAGGTGTCTCGGCTGAACACCGGCACCGACAACAGCAGCGGCGCCAGCCAGAACGCGGTGGTGGCCCGCATGGTGAACTCGGTGGTCGCGCCGGCCAGGCAATGGCGACCCAGCCGCAGCCACGCGATCAGCATCAGGCCGACGCCCACCCACAGCAGGATCGACGACAACACCAGGCCGTGCCCGAACCGCATCCATGACATGTGGATCGACTCGAGCACCGGGTCGTGCTGACGGGTACTGCCGGCGCCCAGACCGCCGGTGGTGATGAGTACCGCGCCCAGGAAGCCCAGCCGCGCCGGTCCGCCGGCCGGGGCGGTGGCGAACACCCGGAACCGGGAAAGGCGTTGCCGGAAAGTCTCTCCGGGCGGGGCGGTGGCCGGACTCGACATGGGGTCAGGCAGTCCGATCGGTGGCCAGGCGGGCCAGTTCGGACAATCCCGCCTTGGCCGTCGGGTTGATGGGTGCCGCGGACAATGTGGCCAGCGCCCGCTGGGTGAGTTCGGTGATCCGGGTCTCCGCGGCGGCCAACGCGCCCAGATCCTCGATCACCGTGCGCAGTTGGCATACCTGCGCATCCGTCAACTCGGTACCGACCAGGGTGCGCAACAGGTCGGCCGCCGCAGGGTCTGACTCGTCGGCCAACTGCGTGGCCTCGGCCAGCAGCACGGTGCGCTTGCCCGAGCGCAGGTCGTCGCCGGAGGGTTTGCCCGTCACCGAGGGGTCGCCGAACACTCCCAGCACGTCGTCGCGAAGCTGGAACGCCACCCCGAGGTCGGTCCCGAAGTGGTGGAAGGCGGCCATCACGTCGGGTCGGTCGGCAGCGGCCGCCGCCCCCAACTGCAGGGGCCGCGACACCGTATAGGAGGCGGTTTTGTAGGTCGCGACCGTCATCGCCGCTGCGAGCGACTCGGCAGCGGATGCCGGTACCGACACCTCGGCGACGATGTCGAGAAACTGTCCACCCAGCACCTCGGTGCGGATATCCGACCAGACCCGCTGCACCCGATCCCGGGCTGCGGGGCACAGACCGGCCCCTGCGACGACGTCGCCCGCCCAGGCGTGTGCGATGTCGCCGAGCAGAATCGCCGCCGATACGCCGAACTCCTCGGCCGCGCCGCGCCAGCCGCGTTCGCGGTGCAGTGCGGCGAAATGGACGTGAGCGGTCGGTCTGCCGCGGCGGGTAGCCGAGGCGTCGATGACGTCGTCGTGGATCAGCGCGAACGCGTGCAGCAACTCCAGCGCGGCGAACAACAGCAGTGCATCCGCATCGGGCGGCTCGGTGGTCACCGCATCCCAACCCCAGTAGGCGAAGACCGGCCGCATCCGCTTGCCGCCGCCCAGGACGAAGTCCTCCAGCCAGCCGGTCAACGCGGTGTAGTCGGCGCCGAGATAGGCGGATTCGCTGCGACGGTCGTGCAGATACCGTCGCAGTTGTTCGGTGATGGCACCGGCTACCTCCACGGTTGCCGATGCTTCCAAGCTCACCGGAGGTGCCCCTTTCTGGTCGGCGTGCTTCTGGCCCGACAGTGTATGCCGCCTGGATGCCGGCGGCCCGGTGGCAACCCCCGGCGCTACGGTCGACGCACCAGCCGCCCCTATGCTGTCGTGGTGGCCCGGCTTGGGGGAGCCCGGGATGGCGCAGCACGCAAGAGAAAGAGAGGAGCCGGGTGACGCTCAACACCATCGCGCTGGAGCTGGTGCCGCCGAACGTGGACGGGGGACGGGAGAAGGCAGCAGAAGACGCGCAGAAAGTGGTGCGGTACTCGGCAGAGTCGGGGCTGGACGGCCGCATCCGGCACGTCATGATCCCCGGCATGATCGCCGAGGACGACGATCGCCCGGTTCCGATGAAGCCCAAGCTGGACGTGCTGGATTTCTGGTCGATCATCAAACCGCAGTTGCCCGGCATGCGCGGCTTGTGCACGCAGGTCACCGCGTTCACGGACGAGGCAGCTCTGGGCGTGCGGCTGGCCGAGCTTACCGAGGCCGGCATGGAGGGCGTCGTGTTCGTCGGGGTGCCGCGCACCATGAACGACGGGGAGGGCTCCGGCGTCGCACCCACCGACGCGTTGTCCATCTATCGGGACGCGGTGGCCAACCGCGGTGTGATCGTGATCCCCACGCGGGAAGGGGAGCAGGGCCGGTTCAACTTCAAGTGCAACCAGGGCGCAACCTACGGAATGACCCAGCTGTTGTATTCCGACGCGATCGTGCGATTTCTGGCCGAGTTCGCCGAAGAGACCGATCACCGGCCCGAGATCCTGCTGTCGTTCGGCTTCGTCCCCAAACTGGAGACCCGCGTTGGCCTGATCAACTGGTTGATCCAGGACCCGGGCAACCCGGCGGTGGCTGACGAGCAGGAGTTCGTCAGTACGCTGGCCGCCAGCGAACCCGCGCACAAGCGCCGGTTGCTGGTCGACCTGTACCAGCGGGTGGTCGACGGTGTGGCCGATCTCGGTTTCCCGTTGAGCATCCACTTCGAAGCGACCTACGGCGTATCCGGTCCGGCCTTCGAGACGTTCGCCGAGATGCTCGCCTACTGGGCGCCTGACCGGTGCTAACCAGACGAGGTCTGATCGCCGGACGTGGTGAAGCGGGGTGAGCGGTCGCGGCTGATCCACGCCAGCATGGCCACGACGCCGGCGGCCGCGAACGACGCGATGCCCAGCCAAATCCCGGCCCCGGTGAACGATCGGGTGTTGGGGTCGGTGTAGCGGGCCTGCGCGGTCATGGTGCTCACCACGCCCGGTTTCAGCTTCCACTGCACCACTTCGGGTTCGATCCGGTCGCCGTTCGTGGAGGTCACCGTCCCGGGGAAGGCGACGGTCAACTCGATGTCGGCGTCCGGGTCGGTCAGTGAGGTCAGGTCGGCCCGGCCCTCCAGGATCACCAGGTTGCCGTTGCGGCGCAGCGACAGGTTGACCCCGGCGGCGTCGGAGTTCATGTGGGCCAGCTGCGGCAACTCGGCGAATGACAGGTCGGAGAAGACCGCCTGCGACCCCACGTAGCCGTCGCTGTCGTAGTTGGATACGGCGACCTTCTGACTGAACGGCAGGTTCGTGTCGAGCTGCGGCCCGGTGTCCTTGTTGTTCTTCGGCTTCGCCGCGGCGATGATCTCGCCGGACACCAGGTCGTCGGGAGAGATCGTCAGGGACGCGCGCACCCGCAGGCACCCGGTGGCCAGCGGCACCAGCATCAGCAGCATCAGGACGGCCAGCAAGCGGCGCTTTCGAGCGCCGATGTTGCGGAATCCGCGGGCTGGTAGCGGGAGAGAGCTGGCTCGCACCAGGTCATCGTGCCAGACCCGGTGCCATTCATGGTCGAGGGGTTTACAGGGGCAGTGCCCGACCAAGAATCGCGAATGCCCTCGGGTCCCCGGCGAAGTAGTAGCCGCGGATGACGTCGGTGAATCCCAGGCGCCGGTACAGCCGCCAGGCCCGGTTGGTCTCGCCGTTGTTCTCCGGGGTGGACAGCAGGACGTTGTTCTCGTCCCGCCCCGCGAGCAGGCGACGGGCCAGCGCCTCACCGAGGCCGCGCCCCTGGGCGCGCGGGTGGATGTGCAGTTCGGTCAACTCGAAATAGCTGTTCATCAGCCGGTCGATCGCATCGGGGGGAAAGCCGCTGCGTTGCAGTCCCAGGACGACCTGCTGTTGCCACCACTGGCCGGGCGCCCCTGGGTAGCCGTAAGCGATGCCGACCAGTGGTGCGGTGCTCAGTTCGCCCTCCGACGGCCCGCCCGGCTTACCGGCGTTCGCCTCGTCGGCGGCGACCTCGACGGCGGCGACGGCCTTCCAGCCGCGCCGCCGGGTGTGTTCCAGCCACATGGCGGCTCGCTGGTGCTCGGTGCCCTTGGGGTAACGCATCGCATCGACGTAGACGCTCAGGGCCTCGCCGAGGCGGCGCTCCATGTCCTTGGCCGACAGGTCGATGAGGAAAGTCGCCAACTTGCGGTGTCCCTTTCATCGGCTGCGGCTGGGCTCCGGGTGGTTCCAGTATCGGACGCGGCGTTCTAGGGTCGGCGACTGGGCGCCGGGCCGCGGTGTGACCGGTTGCACCGCCACGCGGTCGTGACCGATCACGTCGCACTGGCGTCGCCGAGATAGAATCGCCTGCGAACCAGTGGTACGGCGCAGAATGAGCTCGTATCATCGGAGTTAAGTGCCCTAACAAATGGGCGAAGTGCGTGCTACTGATGGCTACGTGACTGTGTGTCGGCAAGGAGGGACGAATGCCACTCTCCGATCATGAGCAGCGAATGCTCGATCAGATCGAGAGCGCTCTCTATGCCGAGGATCCCAAGTTCGCGTCGAGTGTGCGCGGCGGCGGCTTCCGGGCTCCGACCGCGCGACGGCGCCTTCAGGGTACGGCGCTGTTCACCGTCGGATTGGGCATGCTCGTTTCCGGCGTGGCATTCAAGGCCACGATGATCGGAAGCTTCCCCATTCTCAGCGTGCTCGGCTTCCTCGTCATGTTCGCCGGCGTGGTGTACGCGGTGACCGGTCGCCGGCTGTCCGGTAGGCCGGACCAGGGTGGCCCCGCGGCGGGTTCGTCGCGACAGCGTCGGGCCAAGGGATCCGGCGGCTCGTTCACCAGTCGCATGGAGGACCGGTTCCGCCGCCGGTTCGACGAATAGTCCCACCCAAGACGACATAACGGGGTAGCCCAAGCGGGCTGCCCCGTTTCGTTGTGCGACGCCCCGGTGGAGGCGCCGAGACCAGCGTTGCAGACCCGGTCGCTTCGACACGCCGTCCAAGCCGGGTGAAGCCATCTCGTGCCCCACTTGTAGCGCAGTTGTGTCCACTGCTCCCCACTGTGCCCCACTGCGCGCCAGCCGACCGAATCATGTTTTCTGGCATGGCTTTTCGTTGGCTTGAGCCGGCTTCTGGCAAGGGCCGGATCGCCGCCATGACCAGCCCGCCGTGGGAAAACGCGAGAGCTGGACGCGCGGAGGGGGTGTTTATGGGGCGAAGTGGGGGGTTGTGGGGTATGGTGGCCGAAGTGTTTGGGTGAGAAGCAAGTTGGAGGTGCCCCAGTGTTTCTCGGCACCTACACGCCCAAGCTCGACGACAAGGGGCGGCTCACGCTGCCGGCCAAGTTCCGCGACGCGTTGGCAGGGGGGTTGATGGTCACCAAGAGTCAAGACCACAGCCTCGCGGTCTACCCACGAGCGGAGTTCGAGCAGTTGGCACGCCGGGCGAGCAAGGCGCCCCGCAGCAACCCGGAGGCGCGGGCCTTCCTGCGAAACCTGGCCGCCGGCACTGACGAACAGCATCCCGACGCGCAGGGCCGCATCACCCTGTCGGCCGACCACCGCCGCTACGCGGGCCTGTCGAAGGATTGCGTGGTGATCGGCGCGGTCGATTACCTCGAGATCTGGGATGCGCAGGCCTGGAACAACTATCAGCAGATCCATGAAGAGAACTTCTCCGCGGCAAGCGATGAAGCACTCGGCGACATCTTCTGAGGTGCATGCCTGTGCACCGTGGTCTCTGCCCGAACCGACCCTGGCGTACTTCCCCAACGCCAGGTGCGTGTCGGACAGGGGCCTCGGTGCACGGACGAGACGGGTAAACCGGCGCGGCTCGAGCGGGGGAGGTATCGCCATGCCTGACCCAGCCTCCGGCGCAGGCGATTTCGGCCATATCCCAGTCCTGGCCGAACGCTGCGTCGACCTGCTTGCCCCGGCGCTGACCCGCTATCGCTCCGACGGCACAAACGCCGTCCTCGTCGACGCAACCCTCGGTGCCGGCGGGCATGCCGAGCGGTTCCTGACCGAGCTGCCGGGCCTGCGTCTGATCGGACTCGATCGGGACCCGAGTGCGCTGGATATCGCCCGCGACCGGCTGGCCCCCTTTGCTGACCGGGTCACCCTGGTGCACACGCGCTACGACGGCATTGCTACCGCGCTGAACGAATCGGGTTGCAGCACAGTCGAATCGGTGGACGGCGTGCTGTTCGATCTCGGTGTCTCGTCGATGCAACTCGACCGCGCCGAGCGCGGCTTCGCCTACGCCAAAGACGCGCCGCTGGACATGCGGATGGACCAGTCGTCACCACTGACGGCGGCTGACATCGTCAACACCTACAGCGAGGCGGAGCTGTCCGACATTCTGCACCGCTACGGTGAGGAGCGGTTCGCGCGCCGCATCGCCGCTCAGATCGTCCGTCGGCGCGCCCGCCACCCGTTCACTTCGACGTCGGAGTTGGTGGCCTTGCTCTACGAGGCGATTCCGGCGGCGGCCCGGCGCACCGGCGGGCATCCGGCCAAACGGACGTTTCAGGCGCTGCGCGTGGCGGTCAACGACGAGCTGGCGTCACTGCGCACTGCCCTCCCCGCCGCGCTGGACGCGCTCGGCGTAGGCGGGCGCATCGTGGTGATGGCCTATCAGTCGCTGGAGGATCGGATCGTCAAGCGTCTGTTCGCCGACGCGACCGCCTCCCGGACACCGCCGGGTCTGCCGGTCGAACTCCCCGGCCATGGGCCACTGTTCCGCTCATTGACACACGGAGCGGTAAAAGCCGATGCGGCCGAGTTGGAACGCAATCCGCGCAGCGCCCCGGTCCGGCTGCGGGCCCTGCAACGAATTGAGCACGCGAGCGGGAGGGCACAGGCATGAGCGCACAGCGCGAGACGACCAAACGGCGGGAGAGTGAACGCCGCGGGCGACGTGCCGGTGCCGCCCGTCCCAGCGCGGTGGAGTCGCCGTCGCGCCGCGGTCGGGGACGTGCCGACAAGCCGGCGGCGCCCACTCGTGAGGCTCGGGTGCCGCGGTCGGGACCACAGACCAGCCCGACCGCCCGGCCCGTCGACCGGCCGGTGCGGGCCAAGAACGCCAGTCAGGCCAAGGCGCGGGCCAAGGCGCGAAAAGCCAAAGCGCCGAAGGTCGTTCGGCCGAAGCTGACGGAACGGCTGGCCGCCAGACTGGCTGAGATAGACCTGCGGCCGCAGACCCTGATAAGCAAGGTTCCCTTCGTCGTGCTGGTCATCGGTTCGCTCGGCGTCGGGCTGGGCCTGACGTTGTGGTTGTCCACCGACGCCGCCGAGCGTTCCTATCAGCTGAGCCATGCCCGGGAGCGGACCCACCTACTGCAACAGCAGAAGGAAGCGCTCGAACGCGATGTGCGTGAGGCGGAGTCGGCGCCGGCGCTGGCCGAGGCGGCACGCAAACAAGGCATGATTCCCACCCGGGACACCGCGCACCTGGTCCAGGCTCCGGACGGTAACTGGGTGGTGGTGGGCACGCCCAAGCCCGCTGACGGCGTTCAGCCACCGCCGCTGAATGCCAAGCTGCCCGACGAGGCGCCACCGGCACCGCCGAAACCGCCGGTGACTCCCCCCGAGGTGGCCGTTCGTGTGCTGCCCGCTCCAGGTGACCCGGCGCCGCCCGCACGGCCCGGTCCGCAAGTGCTGCTGCGCGGGCCCGACGGGGCATCGACGTTGGATCCCCACCTGCAGGCGCCGGGCCAGGTGCCGACGGTGCCGGGTCAGGTGCCGACGGTGCCGGGCCAGGTGCCGACGGTGCCGGGTCAGGTGCCGACGGTGCCGGGTCAGGTGCCGACGGTGCCGGGTCAGGTGCCTGACATACACGGCCCACTGTCGTCATATCCCGCTCCGGTGCCGGCTCAACTGCCGCCACCGATGCCACAGCCTGCGACGGTGCCTAACCCGATCCACGATTCGCCGTTGCCCCCACCGGCCAACACCGAACAGTTCGCCCCGGTCGCGCCCTCGGCTCCGGCGGTGCCAGGGATCCCCCGATGAACCGCGGCGAGGCGCGGCGGGGCCGGCAGGCGCGCAGTCCCGGCCGGCCGCCCGAGGATCAGGGACGGGCCAACGGACGCAAGGACCGGTCCGGTACCGACGTCGGCCAACCCAAGCGAGTCCGGAAACCCAAGGAAGCCCAAAACTCCCGCGCCGGCGCACGGCCGGAGACGGGACGCTCGGCAAAGGAGCGGCGCACCCGCCAGGTGGTCGAGGTGACCAGCCGCGGCGCATCGTTCGTCTTTCGTCACCGGGCGGGAAACGCCGTCATCGGCGTGCTGATGCTGGTGGCCATCACGCAGCTGTTCTACCTGCAGGTCTCCAACGCCGCGGCGCTTAATGCCCAGGCAGCCGGCCAGCTCAAGGTCACCGACGTCGAACGGGCCGTCCGCGGCGCCATCATCGACCGGCACAACGACCGGCTCGCCTTCACCATCGAGGCCCGCGCATTGACCTTCCAGCCCAAGCGAGTTCGCCAGCAACTCGAGGAGGCCAAGAAGAAGTCTTCGCGCGCGCCCGACCCGCAGGAGCGGCTCAAGGACATCGCCAAAGACATCGCGGGCAAGCTGAACAACAAGCCGGACACTTCGACGCTGCTGAAGAAGCTGCAGGGCAACGACTCGTTCGTCTATCTGGCGCGCAATGTCGATCCCGCTGTGGCGCACGCGATTTCGGCCAAGTATCCCGAGGTGGGTTCCGAGCGCCAGGACCTGCGTCAGTACCCGGGAGGGTCGCTGGCAGCGAATATCGTCGGCGGCATCGACTGGGACGGACACGGTCTGCTGGGCCTCGAGGACTCCCTGGACGCCATGCTGGCCGGCACCGACGGTTCGGTCACTTACGACCGTGGCTCCGACGGCGTCGTCATCCCCGGCAGCTACCGCAACCGGCACAAAGCGGTGCACGGTTCCACCGTCCAACTCACCCTGGACGACGACATCCAGTTCTACGTGCAGCAGCAGGTGCAGCAGGCCAAGAACGTGTCCGGAGCCCACACCGTCTCCGCGGTGGTGCTCGACGCCAAGACCGGCGAAGTGCTGGCGATGGCCAACGACAACACCTTCGACCCGTCGCAGGACATCGGACGACAGGGCGACCGCCAACTGGGCAACCTGCCGGTGTCCTCGCCCTTCGAACCGGGATCGGTGAACAAGATCATCACCGCGTCCTCGGTCATCGAATACGGCCTGTCCAACCCCGACGAGGTGCTGCAGGTGCCCGGCACCATCTCGATGGGCGGCGTCACGGTGCATGATGCGTGGGAGCACGGCGTGATGCCCTACACCACGACCGGTGTATTCGGGAAGTCCTCCAATGTCGGCACCCTGATGCTGGCGCAGCGGGTGGGTCCGGAGCGCTTCTATGACATGGTCCGCAAATTCGGGCTGGGCCAGCGTACCGGTGTCGGGCTGCCCGGTGAGAGCGCCGGCCTGGTGCCGCCGATCGACCAGTGGTCGGGCAGCACCTTCTCCAATCTGCCTATCGGGCAGGGTGTTTCGATGACACTGCTGCAGATGGCCGGCATGTATCAGGCCATCGCGAATGACGGGGTGCGAGTCCCGCCGCGCATCCTCAAGGCCACCATCGGCGCCGACGGCTCCCGTACCGAAGAACCGCGTCCAGACGGCATTCGGGTGGTGTCGGCCCAGACCGCGCAGACGGTGCGCCAGATGCTACGTGCCGTCGTGCAACATGACCCGATGGGCTACCAGCAGGGCACCGGTCCCGCGGCCGCGGTGCCGGGTTACCAGATGGCCGGAAAGACCGGAACCGCACAGCAGATCAACCCGGGCTGTGGCTGCTATTTCGACGACGTCTACTGGATCACCTTCGCCGGCATGGCGACTGTCGACAATCCCCGATATGTCATCGGCATCATGATGGACAATCCGCAACGCAACGCCGACGGCACACCGGGGCATTCGGCGGCGCCCCTGTTCCACAACATCGCGGGCTGGTTGATGCAGCGCGAAAACGTGCCGTTGTCACCGGATCCGGGACCGCCGCTCACGCTGCAGGCGATGTAACCGCCTCGGGCGCGTAGCCGATCATCCACAGTATCCGAACATTTCGGCAGAACGGCCGCCGGAATTCGTCTCGGCTGTGCATACTGGCAGCCTTTGGTTCCTGTTTGACGACCTGTCGGGAAGGCTGTCGATGTCGTTTGTTTCTGTTGCTCCGGATGTGCTGGGAACGACTGCGCGGCAGGTGGCGAACATCGGTTCGTCGCTGCACAGTGCGAGCGCGGCCGCCGCGGCGTCGACAACCGAGATACTGTCCGCCGGAGCTGACGAGATATCCGCGGCGGTCACTGCGGTGTTCAGTAGTCACGGCCTGCAATATCAGTCGTTGAGCGCTGCGGCCGCAGCGTTTCATGAGAGTTTTCTGCAGACCTTGACTGCGGCCGGTGGAGCCTATGCGGCCGCCGATGCGGCCAGTGCCACGCCGTTGCAGGCGTTGGAAAGCAGTGTCCTCGGTGTGGTGAACGCGCCCACTCTGGCGCTGTTGGGGCGTCCGCTGATCGGTAATGGTGCCAACGGCACAGCGGCCAGTCCGAACGGCGGTGCGGGTGGACTGCTCATCGGCAACGGCGGCAATGGCTTCAGCTACAACAGCGGGCTAGACCTGCAGAATGGCGGCAGCGGCGGTGCCGCCGGCTTGATCGGTAACGGCGGAGCGGGCGGCAATGGCTTCGCCGGCGGGACCGGCGGTTCCGGCGGCAGCGGAGGCTGGCTGATCGGCAGCGGTGGAGCCGGCGGGGTCGGGGGCGGGGTGTTTATGCCTGGCGGCACCGGCGGTGCGGGCGGGGCCGGCGGCAACGCTCCACTCATCGGCTGGGGCGGTAACGGTGGTGCCGGTGGCGACTCCCAGCAGGGAACCGGTGGGGTCGGTGGGATCGGCGGTGCAGGCGGAAGACTCGTCGCCTTCGGCGGCACCGGCGGGGCCGGCGGGTTCGGCTCAACCAGCGGCGGCGCCGGGGGCGCGGGCGGCGAAGCCAGCGGTCTGGTCTTCAGTCTTAGCGGTGCCGGCGGGGCCGGCGGATTGGGCGGGTCGATAGGCGGTGCCGGTGGCGCGGGCGGCACCGGCGGGGGCTACTTCCTCGCCCTCGGTGGTGCCGGTGGTGCCGGCGGTGCGGCTCTGGATTCCGTCGGCGGTATCGGCGGCGCCGGGGGCACTGGGGGCGCCGCCGGTGTGTTACTCGGCTATGCGCAGGGCGGTGTCAGCGGCATGGGTGGCTTTGGCGCCGCCGGTGGCGGCGCGGGCGGGTCAGGCGGCACCGGAGCGGCGGTCCTCGGTGTAGGCGTCGGTGGGGCCGGCAGCATCGGTGGCGGCTCCAACATCAACGCCGGCGGAGCGGGCGGTGCGGGCGGCACCGGAGCTGCGATCACGGGTCTGGGTGTGGGCGGTGTCGGCGGTGCCGGCGGCTTCAGCGTCGACGGCGTCGGCGGTGCCGGCGGAGCGGGCGGTGGGGGCGTTCTTGTCGCGGGCCTGGGTGCCGGCGGTCACGGTGGTGTGGGCGGCGGCAGCATCATCGCCGCCGGCGGCATCGGCGGTGAGGGCGGCGACGCCGGCGGCATCTTCAGCTTCGGCAACGGCGGCAACGGCGGCAACGGCGGCGACACCGGCCCCGGCGGCGGCCCTGCCAGCGGCGGCGCCGGCGGCAGCGTCGGGGCGATCAACCAGGGCGCCTTCGTCCCGACCTTGTTCGGACACGGCGGTAACGGCGGCAATGGCGCCAATGGCGGCGCCGGAGGTGCCGGCGGCACCGGAGGTGTGATCTTCGGCGCCAACGGCACGAACGGATCGCCCTAGCTGCACGGCGCGCGATGTACTGCGGTGCCGGGTTGTCAGGCTCGCCGATGCAGCGCGAAAGGTGGCAGCTGTCAGCGAAACTGGGACCATTGGTCACCTTCGAGGCAATGTGACAGACGGTGCCGTAGATCAGTGGGTCGACACCATGAAGTCATTTCGGCAAATGCGGCTTCGAAGCCGCCGCGGCTATGCATACTGACTCCTGCCGCTCGTGGAAAAGCAGGAAATTCGGGCCTGCCCGCGACGCATCAGGAGGAGTCCGATGTCATTTGTCATTGCTGTTCCGGAAATGCTGGGCGCCGCTGCACAGCAGATAGCGGGCGTCGGGTCCGCGCTGCAGAGCGCGAATGCGGCCGCCGCGGCGTCGACAACCGAGATACTGTCCGCCGGAGCCGACGAGATATCCGCGGCGGTCACTGCGGTGTTCAGTAGTCACGGCCTGCAATATCAGTCGTTGAGCGCTGCGGCGACAGCGTTTCATGAGAGTTTTCTGCAGACCTTGACTGCGGCCGGTGGAGCCTATGCGGCCGCCGATGCGGCCAGTGCCACGCCGTTGCAGGCGTTGGAAAGCAATGTCCTCGGTGTGGTGAACGCGCCCACTCTGGCGCTGTTGGGGCGTCCGCTGATCGGTAATGGTGCCAACGGCACAGCGGCCAGTCCGAACGGGGGTGCGGGTGGACTGCTCATCGGCAACGGCGGCAATGGCTTCAGCTACAACAGCGGGCTAGACCTGCAGAATGGCGGCAGCGGTGGTGCCGCCGGATTGATCGGCAATGGCGGAGCGGGCGGTGCCGGTTTCCGCGGCGGCGTCGGCGGCGCGGGCGGCAACGGCGGGTGGTTGATCGGCAGCGGCGGCGCCGGTGGCGTCGGCGGAGAATCGGTGGTTTTCGGGAATGGCGGAGCGGGCGGGGCCGGCGGTAACGCCTCGCTCATAGGGTGGGGTGGAGCCGGCGGTGCCGGCGGCAACGCCGGCGG